>CALRKC020000049.1:0-10157 GCA_943367895.1 Erythrobacter sanguineus
ATAAGAAAGTCATTGTTTTTATTATGCTGCTGTCGGTTTTTCCTTTGGTGAATATTGCCTATACTTTTGCCTTGAAGCGGATTGAAGATCCTAAGGCCTGGATGATTCAACAACCCGATGGCATCATTAATACCAGGTTTGTCACTACACCCAACGTTTATCTTATTGAGCCTGATGGTTATACCGGCAAAGATGCCATGTCGGATCAGCCTTACAGTTACAACGATACCATGTATGATTATCTGAAATCAAGGTCATTTACCGTATACGAAAATACCATAAGTAATTATCCGGCAAGCCTGGCGTCGAATGCCTCAATGTTTGGGATGAAGCACCATTATGGGGGAAGAATTTTGCCTTCTCCATTTGAAATGCAGGATTCGCGTGAGATTATTGCCGGTGATAATCCCGTAGTTGAGATTTTCAAAAAGAATGATTATAAAACTTTTTTCATTGTCGAGGACGAGTATTTTCAGAAGAATTTCTCCGGAGGCAATTATGATTTTTACAATATAAAAAATTCGGAAATCCCCTTTTTTAGTGATGATAATTGCGTAAAGAAAGACGTATATGAAGACCTGAAAAATTGTATCGCCCAGGAAAAAGATTCAAAAAGGCCCAAATTTTATTTTATAGAGAAATTACTTCCGCATCATATCGCGTTAGACGGTTCGGGCATTGCAAACGAAAGGAAATCATACCTCAGGGATATAGAATCTTGTAACCAATGGCTCAGGAAAACCATTGATCTTATCGATGGTAATGATCCCAATGCCATAATCCTGATTGTAGGTGATCATGGCGGTTGGGTAGGTATTGAAAACACGGAACAGATGTTTTCCACCACCGATTCAAAACTGCTGCGCTCCATTTTCAGTAATCTGATTGCGATAAAATGGCATGATGACAGCCATCGTCAATATGACAGCAGATTGCGCTCCAATGTTAATATATTCAGAGTTCTATTTGCATGCCTGAGTCAGGATAAAATATTACTGCAAAATCTACAGCAGGATGAGGCTTATCACATCCGGCAAAAATCATTTTCGAAAAGATATGAAAAAGTACTTCAGCGATAGGATTTAATTTCTTTTGCGGTATACCTTAATTTGTAAATTGGCAGCATCAAGGTTTTTTCGGGCCTGAATGCCATATCCCTCAAACTGGTATGCCTTGAAATGAAGGCAACTGGGTTTTTTCAGAAGCAATACGCCATTGTCAGGATTGTCATAGCGTTTGTAATCATTCAAATCTGTAAACGGATAAAAGCCGCTGATGTTTACAAATACGAGCCTCGATGAACCATCCTTTGGAAATTTCTTTTTAACGATACTGAAGTTGGGCATGAAAGAGGCACTTTTAGCATATTCAAAAACCGATTCCGCATCTTTAAAACGATATTTGTTGTAGTACTCCCAGGCGATGTCTTTAGGGTAATCAAGGTTTTTGTATTCTAAAAGCCGTGTAAGATAGGTCAAGCATAAAACAATACCCAAACCATATAACATGGATGTTTTTATACGTTCCGACGGCATAAATTTATCAAGTGAAAATATTGAAATGATCACGATAAAAGGTATAAATTGCTTCAGAAGGCGTGCATACCAAACCACTTTATGGCCAAAATAGCCCGCCGCAGAATACACCATAAACAGCAAAAAGAGTATCAGAAAAACGAGGTATATATCAGGAAAACCTGTTTTTTTTATTCTTCTGAGGTTGATGACAGACAGGATTATGAATCCGCATATTCCTAAAACCATAAAAATGCCATTCACACCCTCCGCTTCCACGAGATATTTGAACAGGAAAGAAAAACATTCCTCAAACGAGCCCTGGACAATCGTTCCGGACAATAGCAACGAATTTTTGATAAACGAAGTTCCGCCAAGCTGGGCTGTGATTTCAAAAATCAACAAACAGATCAGGCTGCCGGCGGCAAAAAATAATGCCTGTTTCATGCCTGAAAGCCGCTTTTCAGCAACGGTTTGCTGTGCAACAAATACCATTGGGATGGCTAAAAACAGCAATACGTAACCGGGATAACATAAGTAGCCAAAGAATGCAACGAAGCCCAATAACGCCATTTTTTTATTTCGTAAAGGCGTATGATTTCCGGCAATGATTTTATAGAAAACCCAGTACAGGATGAGTAAACTGGCATCATAAGGATCGGCGTGGCGCAGTGAAACATATGAAACTACCAGCGTTGCAAAAACAAGTACGCTGAAAAGGCTCAGAAATTTGTCTTTCAGGTAATGTAATGAAACCTTGTAATGCAGCCAGAGCAGCAGCCCATAAATGATGAAATTGTAAAAGAATACCGGAAAAGAATTCTTCGGTTCGTATACTTCAAAACCAAATATTTCAGAAGTGACGTATTGGATAATCGTCGGGATGATTTTTACAATGGCATCCCCGGGTCGGCCTTTGGTCGAAAACAGGAACTCTATAGCCGAATGCACATCGCCATTGGCAAGGCTCTTTAAAATCTGGCCTGCAGCGCGATACCGGCTTTCATCCGGAAAGGCGAGAAAGCCTTTATTTATTAATCCGATTTTCAATACTGAGACGAACAGGATCAACAACAACAGTAAGTGAAATTTATCAAAACGGATATTCTTTATCATTGGTTGTTATTTATTCCATCTGCTGATGTATTGTTTGGCAATTTCAGTATAGTTATGGTATGTTTTGATAAAGGCCGCGGCCCTGTCCCCAATCGCCTTGATTTCCTGCGGATTTTCAATCAGGGCAGCCAATTGCGAAACCAGATAATCCACATCAGGAAGCGCATTTACGGCGACTTTTTCGCTTAAGCCGTAAAAATCCTCAAATATCTTTTCAGCACCGGTAAAAACCACTTTCCCTTTCGCCATGGCTTCCAGTGCATTATAACCCTGATCCATGGAATACGCCTGGTCCAGCATAATATCAGCGCGGTTATAAGCAGCAATATACTCGTTGTAAGGAAGATTACGCGTGATGATAATTTCAACCTTATCACCGTATTTCTGTTGAATAACATTCGATGCCTTTTCAAAAAAATCGATACCTTTCCTGAAATAATTGGCTTCATTTATGCCTAGGAAAATTACAATCTTATCTGAAATGTTACTGTCAACTGAGTTCAGTTTTTCTGTATTTACAGGATTTGGAATGACACCGAGATATTTGGGATTACCCACCAAAGGCAAATGATAGTCCAGATCGGAAGCGATAACCCCTGAAATATTTTCGTAAAGATATTTATTCAGTCTCCGAAATCCTTTTTCACGGAATTTCGACACCGACTGAAAGTCTTTTGCCTTAATCTTACCCGCAAGATAAGGCTGCACAACCGATTTTACGCCCGGGTTCCTGAAACAATAATTCACATTCACATAATCAGTGCCACACGAAAGCAGGAACACTTTTTTATTGTGCTTAAAAATGTATTTGAGTATTTTCTGCTCATAATCATAACCGCAGTAAAAGCTGTTTTCATTGATCAGTTGTACGACGTCGTAACCTTTAAAGGAGTTCCGGTTTTTATAAAATTGCCGGTAAGTAAGATAGGAAGTAATGTTGAAGCCAGTCGTTTTATGAACCAAAACCTTGATTTTTTTCAGGAAACCCGAATCCCATTTCTTCTCAAACTTCAAATCCACGGGATAATCCTTAAAGCCGTCACTGAATCCTGCAATCCGCACCTGATGCCCGTTTTGCAGCAATCCTTCCTTAAGCGAATTGTGCAGGCGGCTGTATTCTCCTATGAGTAAGATGTTCATATATTAGTATATTTGACAAATATATGAAAGTAACCCATGAATCGGATTAAAGTACTCATCGTAACGTCATCACTTGGCGGTGGCGGTGCCGAACGTTCAGCGGCTTTACTTTCCATACTGCTTTCAGATGCCGGTTATGCAGTACATATTGTCAGCGTGCTTGACGACATACAATACGATTATAAAGGCGAATTGCTCAATCTTGGTGCGTTAAAAAATGCGGATGATTCTACCCTCGGGAGGCTGAACCGCCTGCTGGTATTGAGAAGATATCTTAAGAAACACAATTTCGACTGGGTCATAGACAATCGTACGCGTACCGTTTCCTGGTCTGAGTGGATTATATCGCGGTGGATTTATCCGGCAAAGAAGACCATTTATGTTGTCAGGAATTTCAGGGTCGACCTTTATTTTCCTTCCAATAAATTTATTGCAGAAAGGATTTACCGCAAGTCTCCTTTTATCGTCGCAGTTTCCAAAGAAGCCGCTGAAAATGTCCGTAAAACGTATGGTTACAAAAACGTAATCGCAATTTACAACCCGGCGGCGAATGAAAGAATTATTGAAATGGCAAATGAAAAGCAGATTCCGGGTCATTTCATCCTTTCCTATGGCCGCCTGCATGACGAAAGTAAGAATTTGTCTTTGCTGATTGAAGCCTATGCCAAATCAGGTTTGCCGCAAAAAAACGTATTGCTTTATATCCTTGGCGATGGTGAGGATCTGCACATGCTGAAGCAAAAGGCCGACGACTTGCAATTATCGGACAGCATTGTTTTTGTACCAAAACAAAGTAATCCTTTCCCTTATGTGAAATCCGCTTTATTTACGGTGTTAAGCAGCCGTTATGAAGGTTTCCCGAGGGTTGTGATTGAGTCGCTCGCCATTGGTACGCCGGTGGTTTCGGTTGATTGCAGTTCCGGGCCGAAGGAAATCATCCAAAACGGCATCAATGGTTTGCTGGTCGAAAATTATAATCCTGAAGCACTTGCCCATGCGATGGATCGTCTTGCGGATGACCATAATTTATACCATATTTGTAAAACCAATGCACAAAGCAGCATTGCACACCTGTCGCCTGAAAACATACTAAACGAATGGAACAAAATCCTGCAAAAGTAAACACCACGATTAACGACGCCCGATTAATCGATATCCCGATTATGCACGATGTGCGGGGTAATTTATCTGTTGTGGAAGGTGATACGATTCCGTTCAGGATGAATCGTATTTATTATCTGTACGATGTACCCGGAGGCGAAGAAAGGGGAGGGCATGCGCATATCGAAAATCAGGCTGTAGTAATAGCGCTCAGCGGCAGTTTTGATGTGGTCTTGAAAGATGGGAGGCACGAGAAATCCATTATGCTCAACAAACCCAGTCAGGGGTTGCTTATTCCAACCGGAATCTGGCGCGAAATCAGGAATTTTTCGTCAGGCTCTGTTTGCCTGGTCATCGCTTCAGATGTTTTTTCTGAAAGTGATTATATCCGTGAATACGACGATTTCCTGTCATTTAAAAACAGCATTGGATAAACCTAAATTCACCAGTATTTCTCGGAATCCAACCAGTTTACGAAGTACAGGTCCCGGTAGTTCCAACAAAATTCGCTTTTTCAGGCCCAGCTTTTTCAGGTCGATGTCATTCCGGAATTGCTGATAGCTTTTATTATCCCCATTTATCTTTGATTTAATGGCCATTGAAAACCGGTTCAGGTCAAGGTATCTTTTGAGTTTGGGATTGTATTTTTCTTCCTGTTCAAATTTGCTGAAATTCAGTTTTAAATGTGTATAACTTTGGTTTTTCGAAAGACTGTTTCTGTCAAATACATAGCGTGCAAGAATTTTGGAACAGAAGACTACATTATATTTTAATCCAATCCTTATCCATAAATCTATATCCTGTCCGCTCGGTATACTTTTGTCAAAGCTGCCGGTTTCTTTAAAAATGCTTTTATGAAAAGCCGCGCATGACGTACAAATTACACACTCTTTCAAGCTTGCGTCAAAAAAATCGACCACTTTAACACCCCTGTCTTGTACCGAATATTTTGCTGCAAAAATTGTTTTATTTGCTGTTTCGATCTCAATTGCTGCCGAAAACACTTTATCATCAGGAAAAGCTTCCATCTGTCGTTTCATTGTCTCTAGAAACTCAGGGTACCAATAATCATCGGCGTCGAGGAAGGTAATATAATCAGCTGTTGCATTTTCAATGCCGAAATTACGTGCAATGGACGCACCTTCATTATTCTTCTGCATAAAGCGAATCCTATCGTCTTTGAAACCCAATACTTTTCCTGAGCTTTTATCCGTTGAGCCATCATCGACAACAATCACCTCAAAATCACCGAATGTTTGTGCCAAAACACTCCGAAGCGTATTTTCGATAAACAGCTCTTTGTTGTAAAGCGGGATGATGACTGAAAAAAATGGCATGCCTTAATTTTAGCCAAATATAGTCAAATCGCTTTTGCTTGCCTAAAAATGCTATTTTTGCCAATCGCTATGCAAGGACAACCGCTTCACATCATTAGTATGGACCATCCGTTTCCGCCCGATTTTGGCGGAATCATCGATGTTTATTTTAAGGTTAAGGCACTGCACCAAATCGGTTATAAAATCTACCTGCACACTTTTACCGAAAAAATACCGGATTCCTGTCCTGAACTCGATGCCATCACCGAAAAGGTGTTTTACTATACATTTTCGTCAAACCCGTTGTTGTTTTTTTCGACAATTCCGTTTTCCGTTATCTCAAGGAATGACAGCGCATTGCTTCAGAATTTAAACACGGTAAAAGCACCGGTACTTTTCGAAAGCCTGAAGACAACGTACCTGGTAAAACAGCGAAAACTGGGTGGTTTTACTAAAATATTACGGCTTCATAACATTGAGCAGGATTATTTCAAAGGCATTTCCAATACCGAAAAATCCTTTTTTAAGAAATGGGCTTTTTACTTTGAATACAGGAAATATAAGGCTTATGAGCACATTGTCAATGCTTTTGATAAAGTTTTGGCATTATCCCGTTTTGAAGAAAAACATGTCAATGAGGAATATGGTAACGCAGTTTATGTTCCGGTTTTTCATGGCAACGATGTTGTGGCGAATTTAGGCGGTAAAGGCACTTTCGCATTGTACCACGGCGATTTAAATACCGCTGATAACCGCGAGGCAGCACGTTTTATTGTTGATGCTTTCAGGGAAATACCGGATTTCAAATTGGTGATTGCCTCAGGTTCAGGAGAGGATTTTGTACGGAAATTAATTGCCGGGCAGTCCAACGCCGAATTTATAAAGCTCAGTGATTTCAACCACCTGAAATCATTGATGGCCGACGCCCATATCAACATCAGCTGGTCATTCCAGAAGTCGGGAACCAAATTGAAGGTCGTAAATGCACTTTTTAACGGAAGATTTTCGATTATCAATGACAATATAACCGATGATCCGCGCGTTAGTGACCTTTGTATTATCGCCAACAACAAAAAGCAACTTATCGAAAAAATAAATCTTCTGAAGCACCAGCCTTATGAGGATTTTAAGCGTAGGGAATCTATCCTTAAAAGCTGCCTTGATGATGGCGCGAATGCGTTATTAATTGATAAAATTCTTCGCAATCAATGACAAGGGAAGCCATAGCTGACTTAATTTTAGGAAAAATCCAATCGCAAAAGACTGCGCTCAGCACTCAGTTTAAAGCTTCTGAGCACGCCATTGGTTATTTCTTTATTGACGACCTGCTCCCTGAATATCTGGCACTTGAAATTAACGCCGTTTTTCCAAAGGCCAATGAAATGGTACTTAAGAAAAGCCTCCGTGAAGACAAGTATGTAGCGGCACAGATGGATCGCTACAATCCGATACTCGAAGAAATAATTTATGCATTCCAGGATGAAAGAATTGTAAGGATTATTGGTGAAATCTGCAATATTGAAGACATTCTTCCTGATGAAAACCTGTATGCCGGGGGGCTTTCCATGATGGGTCACAGGCAATTCCTGAATCCGCATCTCGATAACTCCCATGATAAAGACCGTGAACGCTGGCGTGTACTGAATCTTTTGTATTACGTGACGCCGGACTGGCAGGAAAGCTATGGTGGCAATTTAGAGTTATGGCCGGGTGGTTTGAAGAAAAAACCGGTGACAATTCATAGTAAATTCAACAGGCTTGCCGTAATGGCGACCCATAACCATTCACTGCATTCCGTTTCGCCTGTTATTTATGAAGGATATCGTTGCTGCGTCTCGAACTATTATTTCTCAAAATCACCATTGCTGGCTACCGATACTTTTCATGTAACGTCTTTTCGGGGCAGGCCGGAGAACAAACTTTCAGATGCTGTTTTACAGATGGATACCTGGCTCAGGATGCTTGTCCGTAAATTTTTCAAAAAGGGCATAAAAGAAAACCCTCATGTCTATAAGAGAGAGTAGCGGGTTTTAGAATCCGTAGCGTAAAATGCAATAAATAGCACGGAAGCCGTCTTTCCAGTTGATTTTTTTTCCTTCTTCGTAAGTCCTCCCGTAATAAGAGATGCCCACTTCGTAAATGCGTATCTTTGGTATTTTCGAGATTTTTGCTGTCACTTCGGGTTCAAAACCAAAACGGTTTTCTTTTAAAGTGAGTGATTGAAGCATCTTCGTATTGAAAAGCTTGTAACAACTTTCCATATCGGTGATGTTCAGGTTGGTCATCATATTGGACAGGAAGGTCAGGAATTTATTCCCGATGGTATGCCAGAAAAACAGTACCCTGTGCGCATTACCGCCGATAAACCTCGATCCGTAAACTACATCTGCAAAACCATCAAGGACGGGCTGTAACAGGATTTTATATTCATTTGGATCATATTCGAGGTCAGCATCCTGTATGATGGTATATTCTCCGGTTGCGTACGCGATACCGGTTCTCAGTGCAGCTCCTTTCCCTTTGTTTTTCTGGTGCCCTAACAAACTGATATCCAGATCGCCGTTTTCTGAAATGTAATTTTTTATGGCTTCTAAAGTGTTGTCCGTAGAACAATCGTCGACAATGATAATTTCTTTGGAAATTTGATTCGGAAGCGTGGCATTTTTTATCTTATCCAAAATCAGGTACACGGTATTACCTTCATTATAAACCGGAATGATAATGGATAATTTGTTCATTTGAAGTGCTATACCGTTTTTTGTACTACTTCAAATATCGTTCCGCTTTCGCATTTCAGGGTTTTCGAAGGGAATTTCAGTAACAGCGCATAATCATGTGTTGCCATGATTACGGTTTTTCCGTTTCCGTTGATTTTTCGCAATACTTCGAGTACTTCCACACTCGTTTGCGGATCCAGGTTACCTGTCGGTTCATCTGCAAGTATCAGTTCCGGATCGTTCAACAGGGCGCGTGCAATAGCGACGCGCTGCTGCTCACCGCCGGACAATTGGTGAGGCATTTTGTGTCCCAGTTTCTTCATGTCGACTTTTTCGAGTACCTCGTCAATCTTGTCCTGCATTTCTCGGTTGTCTTTCCAACCGGTCGCTTTTAATACGAAAAGCATGTTATCGTTGATGCTGCGGTCCGGCAACAATTTGAAATCCTGAAATACAATCCCGATTTTACGCCTTAAAAACGGAATCTGGGATTCTTTCATCTTTACCAGATCATATTCCACGACCTGTACTTCGCCTTCCTCAACAGGCAGGTCGGCATACAGCGTCTTGACAAGACTGCTTTTTCCGGTACCGGATTTTCCAATGATATAAATAAACTCTCCCTCATTTACTTCCAGGTTCACATCAGAGAGGATCAGGTTTTTTTCCTGATAAATATTTACGTTTTTAAGCAGTACGACAGGTTGTGGCATGATGCGGTTTTATTAGTGCTGGTAAAAGTAATAAGATAACGGTCGGTTTCAAAATAAATTTTAGGTACTGGTGACAGGGTACACGGTACAGGCTAAAACACAAATGCATTGCGGCATTTTCATGTTCAAAATAGAAAACATATGCCTTGTGCCTTCCGCCCGGCAACCTTTCTTAAAATAATCCTAAAATCCCAACCGTTGACAACTGTGTTAATACTAAATCCCGTTTTCGGGTCGTTATCCAAACGAGGAATGATATATTTGAATTTTAAACCAAACAAAATGCACAAACTACGAAAGTTGTTTTTATTTCCTGTACTGGCGCTATCAGCCTCCATTTCTGCACAAAAATCTGCTGTTTACACCAATGACTTAAGGGAGTTTAACCGTGCGGTCGAGCTTTACAAAGACAAACAGTATCAGTCGGCACAGATTATCTTTGAAAAAGTAAAGGACGAAGTATCCGCGCAGGACACGGGCCAGGAAGTGGAAGCAGATTGCGCATATTACATCGCGAATTGTGCAATCAGGCTGAATCAG
>CALRKC020000050.1:0-9992 GCA_943367895.1 Erythrobacter sanguineus
GTCATTGTAATCGCTTCTGCAGGGCATGACAACGCGCAAAGCCCACAGGCAGTGCAGTTTTCCCTTCCCTGCTCATCGCGCTTCAGCAAATGCTGTCCGCGGTAAACTTTGCTCCTTTCGCGTACCTGCTCCGGATACTTTACGGTCACTTTTCTTGTAAAAAGGTGCCTGATCGTAATGAACAGCCCTTTTACAATCGCTACCAGGTACAGGCTTTCCCAAAAAGTCATCTTTTTGTTGGAAACCTCTTTTTTCCTGCCTGACAATGAAATAGTTTCTATTGACATATTTTTTGTTTTCTTTATTATCACCCTGAACTATCAAGGATTAAATCTTTTTTGTCATTCTGAGCTTGTCGAAGGGTTGAAGCCAATCCCGCTATCCGCTGCAATCTTTTTTAGCATCAGTTCAAGTGTTTTGAAATCACGTATTGAGAACCGCTAAAAAAGGATTTCCGCTGCTATCGGGGCTAGGCGCTCCTGCGTTAATTTACATTCCCAGTGCCGACATGATTTCCGGCCACAGCATCACGATTCCTGTAATGAATATATTCACAATCGCAATCGGGATCAGTCCCTGCCATCCCAAACGCATCAACTGGTCATAACGGAACCTCGGAATCGTCCATCTTACCCACATATAGAAGAAGATGAAGAAACATATTTTCCCGAACAACACCCCAAATCCGATTAAGTTCGCCGCATTGACACCCCAGTTTTCAACCGCCCAGGACATACCCGGATAATTATACGCCCCGAAATACAGCACGGCTAAAATGGTTGACGAGATAAACATACTCGCATATTCCGCAAACAGGTAAAATCCCATGCGCATCGACGAATATTCCGTATGATATCCACCGATAAGCTCTGCCTCACATTCCGCAAGGTCAAATGGCGTACGGTTGGTTTCAGCAAAGGAACATACCAAAAAGATAATGAATCCCACCGGCTGGTAAAATACATTCCAGTTCATGCCTTCCTGTCCTGCCGCAATCTCTCGAAGGCTCAACGTTCCCGTCATCATCAATAAAGCGATAATTGAAAGTCCCATGGCAACTTCGTATGAAATCATCTGCGAGGCAGCACGCATGGCACTCATCAGTGAAAACTTATTATTTGACGCCCATCCACCAATCATAATGCCATAGACACCGACAGAAAGCACACCAAAAATGTACAATAATGCCACATCAATATCGGTAGCCTGTAAGATGATGTCACGCCCGAAGAGGTGCAGTTTATCGCCCCACGGAATCACGGCACTGGTCATCAAAGCCACGCTCATCGAGATGGCCGGCCCGGCAACAAACAGGAACTTATTTGGCGTATCCGGTAAAAATTCTTCTTTTGAAAACAATTTCAATCCATCAGCCAATGGCTGCAGCAACCCCCATGGCCCTGCACGGTTAGGTCCGATACGGTCCTGAAGCCAGGCCGCTACTTTACGCTCTGCCCAGGTAGAATACATCGCCATCAACATCGTCAATCCGAAAATGACGAAGATGAAAATACTCTTCTCTATGATAATTTCACTGTTCATCCGTTAAATATTGCCTTGTTTAAACGCTTCCTGCTCTTCACGCTTCAGCGGAACAGACGGCATACTGATTTTCTTACGATCCTGGTCACGCCCTTTGAGGATATTTTTCTCGGTGTCAATCACTACCGTTTCCAATTCCCTTGTATAATTATTCTGGTTGATAACCGAATCTTTTTCAAATTTCCTTGGCCCTTCGATCACCCAGTCTTTCGGGTCTTTATGATCGAAACGGCATTCGTTGCAGATGAATTCCTCCACTTCATGGTATTCGTCTTTCCTTCCGGTAACCCTTTGGATTTCATTTCCGAACATCCATACGGTCGTTTTTCCACAACATTTTGTACAATTCCTGTGTGCATTGTACGGTTTGTTAAACCAAACCCTCGATTTAAAACGGAACGTCTTATCAGTCAACGCACCAACAGGACATACATCTATCATATTGCCTGAAAATTCATTGTCAATTGCCTTGGAAATACAGGTCGAAATATTCGAATGATCTCCCCTATCCATTACGCCATGTACCCGGTTGTCCGTCAATTGATCAGCAACCATTACACAACGGTAACAAAGGATACAACGGTTCATATGCAATTGGATATTCGGTCCGATATCTTCCGGTTCGAATGTCCTTTTCTCTTCGATAAAACGTGTTTTTGATTTTCCGTGCTTGAAGCTCAGGTTTTGCAAATCGCATTCTCCGGCCTGATCACACACAGGGCAATCCAACGGGTGGTTGATCAGCAGGAATTCCGTTACCGATTTCCTTGCTTCCTCCACTCTTGGCGAAGATTTGCTGTTTACTTCCATTCCGTCCATACAGCCGGTAACGCAGGACGCCATCAGCTTTGGCATTGGCCTTGGATCAGCTTCGCTTCCCTTGGAAACCTCGACAAGGCAGCAACGGCATTTTCCGCCGCTCCCTTTCAGTTTTGAATAGTAGCACATGGCCGGCGGTACAGATTCCCCGCCGATCATACGCGCAGCCTGCAGGATCGTTGTCCCTGGTTCTACGTCTATACTTTGACCGTCAATTGTTACTTTCATCTTTATTTTGAGTTGAAAGTTTAAGGGTTAAGGTTTAAGGTTTTGCGACCTTAAACTTTAAACTTTAAACTTATTAAACTGTCGCTTTTCCAACCAAATGCTTTACCTGCTCAAACGGCTCGGCTACAAAATGGTCCCTGTTCTTAATTTTCTCCGGAAAACGGACATGGTATTCAAATTCATCCCTGAAATGACGGATTGCAGCTGCCACCGGCCAGGCCGCAGCATCACCCAATGGGCAAATCGTATTTCCTTCAATCTTGCTTTGGATATCCCAAAGTAAATCGATGTCTTCTTCCCTTCCTGTTCCTGTTTCGATACGGTGCAATACTTTTTCAAGCCAGCCGGTCCCTTCACGACATGGTGAACATTGTCCGCAGCTTTCATGGTGGTAGAATCTCGAGAAATTCCACGTATTGCGTACAATACACGATGTATCATTGTAAACAATAAACCCACCCGAACCCAGCATCGAACCGGTTGCGAAACCACCATCACTTAGACTTTCATAAGTCATCAGGCGGTCTTCTCCGTTTGCAGTCTTGTAAATTAAATTCGCAGGCAAAACAGGCACGGAACTTCCGCCCGGCACAAATGCCTTCAATGGACGGTCAGAGCTCATTCCGCCCAGATACTCATCAGAATTCATGAATTCATATACGCTTAAGCCCAACTCAATTTCATAAACACCAGGATTTTTAATATGTCCTGAAGCAGAGATCAATTTGGTTCCTGTCGATCTGCCGATTCCGATTTTTGCATACTCAGCACCGGAATTGTTCACAATCCACGGCACGGCAGCAATCGTTTCGACATTATTTACTACGGTAGGATTTGCCCAAAGCCCGGAAACGGCCGGAAACGGCGGCTTAATCCTTGGATTGCCACGTTTTCCTTCAAGCGATTCAATCAAAGCAGTTTCCTCGCCACAGATGTAAGCTCCGGCACCGCAATGCACATATAAATCAAGGTCATATCCCGAACCCTGTATATTTTTACCCAGCCATCCGGCATTTTTGGCTTCCGCAATCGCTCTTTCAAGGATTTTGTAAACCCACATGTATTCACCACGGATGTAGATGTATGATAAATTCGCACCAAGAGCATAACTCGACGTAATCATCCCCTCAATCAAAAGGTGCGGAATGTACTCCATCAGGAAACGGTCCTTGAAAGTACCCGGCTCTGATTCATCAGCATTACAAACCAAATGTCTTGGTTTTCCTGATTTCTTATCAATAAAACTCCATTTCATACCGGCAGGGAAACCCGCACCACCACGACCGCGAAGTCCGGAAGTCTTTACTTCTTCCACCACTTCGTCAGGAGTCATTTTCAGGGCTTTTTCAACCGAAGCATAACCCCCTTCACGGCGATATACTTCATAGGTCTTGATACCCGGAACGTTAATCTTGTCTAATAATATTTTTTGTGACATATTATTTATCGTGTAACGTTATTTTATTATCACGGCAATCAACAATCAGCTGATCGATTTTCTCTTCATTCAGATGCTCAAGATAAAAGTCTCCCAACTGCATC
Source organism: Erythrobacter sanguineus (assembly GCA_943367895.1). Lineage (GTDB taxonomy): Bacteria > Bacteroidota > Bacteroidia > Flavobacteriales > Flavobacteriaceae > Flavobacterium. The sequence goes on from CALRKC020000050.1 coordinate 4,132, forward strand.
ATCGGGGCATAACCACAAGCGCCAAGGCATTCAACACCACGCACTTCAAACATGCCATCAGCAGTTGGCTGACCTACTTTTACGCCCAGTTTATTGCAGGTATAATCCATGAGGTTTTCAACTCCGTTCAGGCAACAGGGTGAAGTCTGACAGAATTCGAACATGAATTTACCGATTGGCCTTTGGTTATACATCGTGTAAAAAGAAACCACCTCATAAACCTCAACGGGTTTGATACCTATGATTTCAGCTACTTTATCCTGCAATTCAATACTGAGCCAGTTATCATGTGCATCCTGTACTTCATGTAACACAGGCAGTAACGCGGACTTTCTCTTATCTTCAGGATAGTGGCTGCACAATTCCTCAATACGGGCCATAAGCTCCGAAGAAATATTGATATCCTGTTTGTAATGTTTTCTTTCCATTTTTTCTATTTTAAATTCTGAATGCTAAATTTTTAAATGTGTCGAATCTCATTTATAATTTAAAATTCATCATTTATAATAATTCTTAAGCATCCAATTCTCCGGCAATAACGTTCAAGCTCGACAGCGTCGCAATCGCATCCGACAGCATCTGACCCTGCACCATATCGTTAAAAGCCTGGTAATATATAAAACACGGCCTGCGGAAATGCAACCTGTAAGCGGTTCGGCTACCGTCAGTCACCAGATAAAAACCGAGTTCCCCGTTACCACCTTCTACCGGGTGATAGACTTCTGTGACCGGCACCGGTACTTCACCCATCACAATTTTAAAGTGATAGATTAGGGCTTCCATATTATGATAGACCTCATCTTTCGGCGGCAGGTAATAATCAGGCACGTCAGCGTGATAGGGACCTTCAGGCAGTTTTGCCAAAGCCTGTTTGATGATACTTAAACTTTCCCAGACCTCCGCGTTCCTGACGCAGAAACGGTCATAAGTATCACCTGATTTTCCAACCGGTATATTGAATTCAAAATCTTCGTAAGAAGAATACGGCTGCATCACACGGATATCATAATCAACACCGGCAGCGCGCAAATTTGGACCTGTAAAACCATAACTGATGGCTTTTTCAGCAGAAATAGAACCTACGTTGATGGTACGGTCCATAAAAATCCTGTTTCTTGTCAGCAGGTTTTCAAATTCCGTCCAGATTGGCGGGAATTCTTCAAGCAGCGTATTTAGTTTTTCAAAGGCAAGCGGACTCCAGTCTCTTTCAAAACCGCCAATCCTTCCCATATTTGTGGTAAGGCGTGCCCCGCAGATCTCTTCATAAATTTCATATATTTTTTCCCGGTACTGGAATACGTAAAGGAAACCAGTCAAAGCGCCGGTATCAACGCCCAATACGGAATTACAGATAATGTGGTCGGCGATACGCGCCAACTCCATCACGATAACACGCAGGTATTGCGCCCTTTTCGGCACTTCAATTCCCAGTGCTTTCTCCAATGTCATCCACCAACCCATATTATTGATTGGCGATGAACAATAATTCATCCGGTCGGTAAGTGGTGTGATCTGGTAAAACGGCCTGTTCTCGGCAATTTTCTCAAAAGCGCGGTGAATATATCCGACGGTACCTTCGCCGTCAACAATCCTTTCCCCATCCATTAGCAGGATATTCTGGAAAATACCGTGAGTAGCCGGGTGCGTTGGCCCTAAATTAAGGATGGAAAGCTCACTTCCGTCTTCATTCTTGCGTTGCTCGATGATGCCCGCATACCTTAATTCCGGTGGTAATAATAAGTCTGACATATATTATTTCGATGACATTATTAGCAATTATCTGTTGTCCTTCCGAAGAAACGGTCGTCCTTGTCGGTCCTTCCGCCGTCTTCAAGCGGAAACTCTTTTCTCATTGGAAAAGAAACCATTTCATCCATATTCAAAATACGTTTCAGCTGCGGATGACCTTTAAATATAATCCCGAAGAAATCATAGGTTTCCCGTTCCTGCCAGTTTGCACTCAGGAACAATCCGGTAACCGAATCAATTTCCGGTTTATCTGCCGGCATAAAACACTTGATGCGGATCCGTACATTGTCCATCCAGTTGTGCATATGATACACCATCCCGAATTGCCTGTCCGGCACCGCATCGGGAAAATGCATTCCGCACAAGTCGGTCAGGAAGTTAAAACGCATCGTTTTATCATCCCTCAGGAATTGCATGACTTCCTTAATATTATCAGTATTGACTTCAAAAGTCAGGATATCATGGATCTGTTGGAAATTACTCACTTTGGAGCCGAATTGATCGGCCAACGTATTTTGTATGACAGCAGTTTCTAAAGCCATTATTATTTGATGTTATAAGAAGCCAGCAATTCGGTATATTCCGGAGAACTCCTTCTTCTTACTGATTCAGATCTTACAAGGTCCTGAAGACGCATGATACCATCCAAAATCTGCTCCGGACGTGGCGGGCAGCCCGGGACATACACGTCTACCGGAATAACCTTATCAATTCCCTGAAGCACAGAATAGGTATCGAAAATTCCGCCCGAACAAGCACAGGCACCTACTGAGATTACCCAGCGCGGCTCGGCCATCTGCTCATAAACCTGACGTAAAATCGGCGCCATTTTCTTTGCAATCGTGCCCATAACCAGCAGCATATCAGCCTGACGCGGAGAGAAACTCATTCGCTCAGAACCAAAACGCGCCACATCATAATGGGAAGCCATTGTGGCCATAAATTCAATCCCGCAACAGGAAGTCGCAAAAGGCAAGGGCCAAAGCGAATTGGCACGCGCCATTCCCACCACAGAATCAAGTTTTGTCGCAAAAAAGCCTTCTCCTGAATAGCCTTCGGGAGCCGGTGCGTCTGTTATTATTTTTGAATTGCTCATTTAAATAAATTTTGAATTACAAATTATGAATTACGAAGTATGACCAAATCATAATTCTTAATTCCTAATTTTTAATTAATCAATCCCACTCGAGGCCCTTTTTCTTCATTACATAGAAAAATCCGACCAGCAGTAAAATCATGAATACGCCCATTTTTAGTAACCCGTCAATACCCATTTCCTTAAAATTAACCGCCCAGGGGTAAAGGAAAATTACCTCAACATCAAAAAGTACGAAAAGTATCGCCACCAGGAAATACTTCACAGAAAACGGAACACGCGCATTTCCGATGGATTCAATTCCGCACTCAAAAGTCTTGTCTTTATTCTTGGAATGCCTTTTGGGGCCAAGAAAACTGGAGCCTATGATGGTCAATACCACAAATCCGACCGCCAGGAGCATCTGGATTAAAATAGGGATATAATCCGTTTGGGTAGAATGCATAATTATGTTTAAAAATTTGGGAACAAAGATAACTTGCGCATGTGTAAATCACAACCCAAAATCCAAAATTAGTTCCTACTATATCGTTATAAACTCTTAATTTTTATTGATTATAAATAGTGTTCAGTTTGCAGGTTATCGATTCAACCACCAGATACTGCCGTTTAGCAGCAATGCAAACGAAACCCACAACAGATAGGGCACAAAAAGCCAGCCCGAAACAGCATTAATTCTTCGGAATTTATACCAGGTTTCATAAATCATAAGCCACAATACAATCATTTCAATAAAAGCCAGCAGCGGGTTCTTCAACATAAAGAAAAGAAATGACCAGGCGGCATTTAACACCAATTGTATCCAGAAAAACCGCAGTGCAGAGGTTACTTCCTCCCTTTTGTTATCGATTTGAGCCCAAACCAATCCTGCCGCAATACCCATAAAAACGTATAACGTTGTCCATACCGGCATAAACACCTGGTTGGGCGGATTGAAGACGGGTTTTTTCAATGTTGGAAACCAATCACTTATCCCGGACTGCGTGGCGATTCCTGAAAAATAACCTACGCCAAGGCAGGTGGCAACGAAAATCAATATCTTAAAATACCTGTTCATCTTTTTTTTCTTAAAAGTAATACAAAGCATTCGGAAATAAAAATAGCAAATCAGTCAACCATACGAAAAAGGCGATATCCATGAACTTCGATCGGGCGACCGCGCGGAAATTACTTAAAAAAAGTATCTTTGCAACAAACAGTATCCATGAGTTCCGAATCGCAATTCATCCCGAAAAATTATACCGAAAATATTGAAAAAGGATCGTTTACGGTATCTGCACCCAGCAATATCGCCCTGGTGAAATATTGGGGAAAAAAGAACAACCAGATCCCGGCCAATCCATCATTGAGTTTTACATTGAATCACTGTAAAACCATTACGACGTTGACTTTTGTCAAAAAGAATCAATCGGATTCCTTTTCTTTTGACTTGCTTTTTGAAGGAAAGCCAAAGGAGGATTTCAAACCGAAAATCCTGAAATTTTTCGAGAGGATTGAAACTTACCTGCCTTTCCTGAAAAGTTACCATTTCACAATCGACACCAGAAACACGTTTCCACACAGTTCCGGAATTGCTTCTTCCGCCTCAGGAATGGCGGCTTTGGCTGTCGCTTTAATGCATATTGAAAAACAGCTCAATCCGGAAACAGATGAAAATTATTTTTATCAGAAGGCCTCGTTTTTAGCACGATTGGGTTCCGGAAGCGCCTGCAGAAGTGTTAAAGGACGCGCTGTGATCTGGGGAGAACACGCTGACTTCAGTGCCAGCTCGGATTTGTATGGCGTGGAATTCCCTCATGAAATCCATGACCATTTCAGGAATTACCAGGACACAATTTTATTGGTCGATAAGGGCAAGAAGGAAGTTTCAAGCACAGTAGGCCATGATTTGATGCACGGGCATCCGTTTGCAGCGCAGCGTTTTTTACAGGCGCATCACAATTTGCATCAGCTTAATGACGTTATGCAAAACGGAAATCTCCCGGATTTCGTAAGTATAGTCGAAAGCGAGGCGCTGACCTTACACGCGATGATGATGACGTCGATGCCGTATTATATATTGATGAAACCAAACACTTTGGAAATTATAAACCACATTTGGAAGTTCAGGAAACAAACCGGAATTCCGGTTTGCTTTACGCTGGATGCCGGAGCAAATGTCCATGTACTTTATCCCGAAAACGTTAGCGTAGCGGTTTTAGACTTTATTAAGCAGGATTTAGTTGGCTATTGCGAAAATGGTCAGTATATTTGTGACGTTGTCGGAAGCGGGGCTTCCTTAATGGATAATTGACAATGTACAATTGACAATTGTCTCTACAATGCTAAAATTATACGCCATCAAAAATAATGAAACAAAATGTTGTCAGGGAAAGGACTTGTTCCTTAGCTATTGAAATTGTGGAAGTATAGAAGTTTCTGTCAGACCGAAAGGAATTTGTTATCTCGAAGCAAATGCTCAGGTCAGGAACTTCGATCGGAGCAAATGTTCGGGAGGCTGAGCATGCTGAAAGTAAAGCTGATTTTATTCACAAGCTTTCAGTTGCCCTGAAAGAAGCAAACGAAACAGAATACTGGCTTGATTTATTACGTGAAACGAAATACCTTTTACCGAATGAATTTGAGTCACTAAATTCAAGATTATCCGAAATATTAAGATTGCTCATAAGCATAATCAATACTTCGAAACGAAAATAATTATCAATTGTCCATTATCAATTATCAATTAAATGAAAGGACCATTATTTTACTCTAAAATCTTACTCTTCGGGGAGTACGGTATCATCAAAGACTCCAAAGGCTTATCAATTCCTTATAATTTTTATAACGGCGCATTGAAATCAGACGGAAACCCTTCATCCGAAGCACTCAAATCCAACGCCAACCTTAAAAGATTTATCACGCATCTCGAGACACTTCAGTCCGAACAGCCGGAATTAGTGCAATTTGATTTGGATACATTGAAAAAAGATGTTGCGGCAGGGATGTATTTTGATTCGAGCATTCCACAGGGTTA
>CALRKC020000051.1:0-9907 GCA_943367895.1 Erythrobacter sanguineus
ATTGATGAACATTACCCTGGCATTAAGATGATGGGCAATGTCTCTAAAATGGGTTTATTCAAAAGTTATAACCTCACACAACTCGATTTTAACGGCCAATACAGTTATTTCTATATGCTGATGGCGCGTAAGAACCTTGATCAGCCTCTTGGCGCGCCGAAAAACACGTTGATTAAGTTCAACGAGCAGATCGCCGGAAAATACCGGGCAGGCCTGAGTTTCCGGTATCTTTCCGATTATATCGGAAAAGACAATGTTGAGGCCGGCATTGCCGAATTTTACAACCGGAATCAGAAAAACCAGCGTTCAGGGCGAAAGGAACTGGAGTCCATCCTGAAATCCCGCACCGACAAAGACATCAGTTGGTTTTTTAAGACCATAATCGACTCGCGAGACCTGGTCGATTATAAGTTTGGCGAGGTTACCAAAACCAGGGATAGTGTGACTTTTACCGTAAAGAATAAAACGGGTACCAACGTCCCAATTCCGGTCTATGGAATTAAAAATAAAGAAATCGTATTCAAGGAGTGGCTTGAGAACATCAGCAAAGACAGCACTTTTACGATACCACGCCGCTCGGCCACAAAAATTGTACTCAATTACAACAATGAGGTTCCCGAATACAACCTGAGGAACAACTGGCGGTCACTGAAAAGCTTCCGGGTGAGCAACAAACCGATTAAGTTCGTGTTTATGAAAGACCTTGAAGACCCATATTATAACCAGATTCTGTACGTTCCGACGCTGACTTATAACTTATACGACGGATTGTCTCCCGGACTGCGTTTCCATAACAAGACCATTTTGGACAAGCCTTTTGTATTTGATGTAAATCCAATTTATTCCTCTAATAACCAGTCGCTTGTCGGAAACTTCTCTTTTGCCGTCAATCAGAACAATAGAGACAGTAACCTGTACAATATCCGCTATCAGGTGAACGGCTCCTATTTCCATTATGCTCCGGAATCAGCTTATTTTAAGTTCACGCCCATTGTTTATATGAGATTCCGTGATCCTGATTTACGCAATAACCACAAGCAGACATTGGTTCTTCGTAACGTTATTGTACAGCGGGACAACCTTCCCGATGATGCCGATGACGAACTGGAGAATTACAGTGTCTTTAATGCTAAATTTATTGACGGAAATACCGAAGCTACGAAACATTTTGGATATACCGGCGACTTTCAGTTATCCAAAACATTTGGTAAAGCATCCATTGATATGCAATACCGTAAGTTATTCAATGACAACAGGCAAATCAGCTTAAGATTATTTGCAGGAACCTTTTTGTACAATCGTACAAATACCGACTACTTCAGCTTTGGGCTTGACCGTCCTACAGACTATATGTTCGACTATGACTTCTACGGCCGTTCCGAAAAATCCGGGCTTTTCAGTCAGCAATTGATTATCACGGAAGGTGGTTTTAAATCAAAACTGATAACACCATTTGCCAACCAATGGATGGCAACAGCCAATGTGGGTTTTAATATCTGGAATTGGGTGGAAGTATATGGCGATGCCGGATTTGTAAAAAACCGATTCCAGCAAAGTAAGTTCTTATATGACAGCGGTATCCGCCTTAATCTGGTCACCGATTATTTCGAATTGTACTTTCCGGTATATTCAAGCAATGGCTGGGAAATCGGACAGCAGAACTACAATGAAAAAATTCGGTTTGTGGTGACCCTAGACCCACGCCTGCTGGTGAATTTGTTTACAAGGAAGTGGTTTTAGTATCAAAGTCGGGGTGTCACTAACTATTACAATAAAAAAGTTTCAATACAAAGCGCCTTTTTTATGTTTAAAGACGGGAAAATTTGTAACCCTGTAACTTTGCTACTTTGCAACTCCATCTCAAAATTACAACGTTTTCGCACACTTACCTGATTGATTTACTGTAATTTAAAACTGCCTGTATCGAAAGTTTGCCAGTTTGCGACTTCGCTACTTTGCTACTCCCCGCTTTTTCAGTAAATTTGCACCTCAATCTCAATACTTCCCATTATGACAGAGGCACAGACCAATGCAGCATTGACCTTTGAAGATTTCAGGACTGAAGTCGTAAACGATTATAAAACCGCCGTGATAAGCCGTGAATGCAGCCTTTTGGGAAGGCGCGAAGTATTGACGGGGAAGGCCAAGTTCGGGATTTTTGGCGATGGCAAAGAAGTCCCGCAGCTTGCTATGGCAAAGGCATTCAAAAATGGGGACTTCCGTTCAGGTTACTACCGTGATCAGACGTTTATGATGGCCATCGGCGAGATGAATATTGAGCAATTCTTCGCAGGATTGTATGGACATACCGACCTGAACTTCGATCCTATGTCTGCCGGAAGACAGATGGGTGGGCACTTCGCCACACATTCATTGGATGAAAACGGGAACTGGAAAAACCTGACCCTTCAGAAAAACTCAAGTGCTGACATCTCTCCTACCGCCGGGCAAATGCCAAGACTATTGGGCTTGGCGCAGGCTTCAAAAATCTACAGGAATGTCAGCGGTATTGAGAATAAGACCAACTTTTCGATTAACGGAAATGAAGTAGCGTGGGGCACCATCGGGAACGCCTCGACTTCAGAAGGTTTATTCTTCGAGACAATAAACGCCGCGGGTGTTTTACAGGTACCGATGGTGATGAGTGTCTGGGATGACGACTATGGTATTTCAGTACACGCGCGACACCAAACTACCAAAGAAAATATTTCGGAAATCCTAAAAGGATTCCAACGCGACGAAAACGGTAAAGGCTATGAGATTTTTAAAGTCAAAGGCTGGGATTACGCCTCCTTAGTCGACACCTATCAAAAAGCAGCCCAAATTGCGCGTGAAGAGCACGTGCCTGTTTTAATTCACGTATACCAACTAACACAGCCGCAGGGACACTCCACTTCAGGTTCACACGAACGTTATAAGAATGCTGACAGGCTGGCCTGGGAGAGCGACTTTGACTGTGTGCGACAGATGAGGCTTTGGATGATCGCCACCAATGTTGCAACAGCGGAAGAATTGGATGAAATTGAAAGCACTGCCAAAAAAGAGGTGCTTGAAGGCAAAAAAGCAGCCTGGAGTGCTTTTATTAACCCGATTAAAGAAGAACAGGCCGCATTGATCTCCTTACTTGAAAAAACAGCTTCCACCAGCAGCAATAAGGTTTTTATCGAAAAATACATTTCCGAAATCAGGTCGGTAAAGGAGCCCGGCAGAAAAGACCTGCTGAGTACTGCCAGGAAAATCCTGAGGCTGGTTTCAAAAGAAAAGCTGCACCACGAGCTTTCGGCCTGGATTGTGGAATATACCAATAACATCCAGCCCAATTTCAGCTCACACCTGTTTTCGGCTTCGGATAAAAATGTTTTTTCCGTAAAAGAGGTACTGCCGACCTACGGCGATAACAATGAAGATGCTGACGGACGGGTGATTATCAGGGATAATTTTGATGCCATCTTTGCAAAACATCCTGAAACCCTCGTGTTTGGCGAAGATGCAGGAAATATCGGCGACGTAAACCAGGGTCTTGAAGGCATGCAGGAAAAATACGGAGAATTACGTGTAGCCGACGCCGGCATCCGTGAAGCGACGATTTTAGGCCAGGGCATCGGTATGGCAATGCGTGGCCTGCGTCCGATTGCCGAAATCCAATACCTGGATTATTTGCTGTATGCCATACAAATTATGAGTGACGATCTGGCTACACTTCAGTACCGCACCAAAGGAAGGCAAAAGGCACCATTGATCATACGCACACGTGGCCACCGACTCGAAGGCATCTGGCATTCCGGTTCTCCGATGGGCATGATTATCAATGCTATCCGCGGGATTCATGTGTTGGTACCGAGGAATATGACCAAAGCGGCAGGATTTTACAATACCTTATTGCAAACGGACGAGCCGGCATTGGTCGTGGAATGCCTTAACGGATACCGGCTTAAGGAAAAAATGCCTGCTAATTTAGGAGAGTTCAGGACGCCAATTGGCGTTGTGGAGACCATCCGGGAAGGAAAAGACATTACGATTGTTTCTTATGGTTCCACACTGAGGCTTATTGAACAGGCCGCCAGGGAATTACAGGAATCGGGTATTGAATGTGAGATTATCGACGTACAATCACTGCTTCCTTTTGACATCAATCATGACATCGTAAAAAGCGTAAGCAAAACTAACCGTTTGCTCGTTGTTGACGAAGATGTTCCGGGCGGTGCGTCAGCCTACATCTTACAGCAGGTACTTGAAGAACAAAATGGGTATAAGTTCCTGGACAGTAAGCCTGAAACACTCGCTGCGAAAGCACACCGGCCCGCTTATGGCACCGATGGCGATTATTTCTCAAAACCTTCTGTGGAAGACATATATGAGAAAGTCTATGCCATTATGAGTGAAAGCAAACCTACAGAATTTCCGGGGTTATATTAGTCAGGGCTTACGGTTTAAGGGCGTATTGGGTTTCGGGAAGCCCTGTTACAGGTCATGCAACTTTGAACCTTACACTTTAAAATTTTTTTCAAGACAATAAACCTGCTGTTTAGTAGTTATTCAACAAAATAACAATTAACAAACAGAACTTATGAAAAAACTAATCCTGATGGCCGCAATGGTTTCGTCGCTGGCCGTTGTATCCTGCAAAAAAGATGCTCCTGCTCCACCAACACCCGCTGAAGCTCCTGCAGATGCACCACCACTTCCTGAAGCAACGACAGACGCTGCACCGCCACCACCGACAGTTCCTGAATCACCAACTGCCAAAACGGAAACCGGAACTTCAGTTACAGTCGGAAAAGAAGGCGTCGACGTGCAGTCGAAAACAGTAACCAAAGACACCAAAGTAGCAGTCGATAAAAAAGGCGTCTCCGTTGAAGTAAAGAAATAATCAGAATTTCTTAATTTAAAGTTATAATGCCGGCATAATCTTTTTATGTTGGCATTTTTTATTTTAACTTTAAAAAACTAAAACCAAGACATATGACCGTTTTCGAAAATTTCCTGTACGATATCCAAAAAGTAACGGTGCTGGACAATGACATACATACCAGCAAATACGTTGCCATCGACCTTTCTGAAAAAGTAACCGATCATTCCCGGAAATTTCTTGAAGATCCAAAAAATTTTGAATCTTTCATCAACGACTACCTACTTACGAACAATGCATCCGTAGCCTACGGAGGCTACAATGAAAAACGGACATTATACCATCATAACCAGCTTTTTAACGATGTCGAAAGTGCAGAACGCAATATCCATCTTGGCTATGATTTCTGGGCAAAAACGGGTACTAAAATAGTAGCACCGCTTGACGCTGTGGTCCATAGTTTTGATTACAACACCGGAACAGGAAATTATGGCCCGACGATCATTCTTGAGCATGATATCGAAGGACATCACTTTTACACCCTGTACGGACATCTTTCAACAGAAAGCATTGAAGACATTGAAATTGGTGACCGCATCGGAAGAAACGAAGCCTTCGCTACCATTGGCGATGCTTCGGTAAACGGGAATTATGCCCCTCACCTGCATTTCCAGATTATCATAGACCTTGAAGGCCATTTTGGTGATTATCCTGGCGTCAGTGCTGAAGAAGATTTACCACATTACCTAAAGAATTGCCCTGACCCGGACTTGCTTTTTAAATTGTCAGAATCATGAGGAATTTTGTATTTGCCGTGCTGGCCTGTATTTTATTGTTAGGTTGTAAAGCCAAAAAATCGGCACCGAAATTTGTTACGATTGCTCCCTCGGAAGTGAATCCTGTCTCAAAGAACCGTGCTTATGAATTAGGCAAACGGATTCTCAACAGTTGCAATACTTCACATTTTAAGCCTTTCACGACAATTGAGGCGACAATACAGATCATCAAAAACATCACTCCGGAAAAAATCACCAAGACCTGTCAGAAGTTTCGTATCAAATATGGCAAATTTCTGGATTTAAAACTCGCACAAGTCTTAGAGAACAGGTCTGATAATTCTTTGATATTCAGATATAAGGCAGAGTATCAATGGAAGCACACCGTGCGGGAACTCCGCGTAACAGTCAATTCAGAAGGAAAGGTCGCCGCGATAAAATCGGCGAACTGGAGCAATCCTTACACGCCTTAACTATACATAAATGATCATACGTTTTTTATCAACCATTTTCCTTTTACTTTCTGTCTTGCAGGCTTTATGTCAGGAGAAAATGGCAGGCAATGCGTCACCGGATAAAGTTTCATGGCATTTCATTTGTGAAAAACACGTGTACTCCCCGTCGCTTGAAGTTAACATCAGCAGAACAGAAAAGGGCGGCCTGCTCGAGCTGACGCAAATGGTAACCAATAATTCCTTTTATATCGGAGGAACTGTTTTCATTTACCTGAATGACAATACGTTTATTGTTTGCACAGATAAAGGGATGCATCAAAATACGGAAGGCAGGGCAGTGTCTTATTACAATCTGACTGTTTCAGAAATGAACCGATTGAGAAAAGCCGGCATAACGAGTATCCGGTTTTCGATTAAAGGAATTCGTGGCAGGTTTGACTCAGCTGTCGGTAATTTTACCGCGATAAACCGGAAAGAATACTTCAAGCCCCACAGAGATTTCTACAATTCTATTGAAACTGAAAAAGCGATCAACCAATTATATCCCAACTGAAATGAATACGAACGAACAGCTTATTGAAGAGTTTTATGCCGCATTTGCAAGTCATAACGCTGATACCATGGCCAGTTGCTATCATAAGGATATAGTATTTCAGGATCCGGTATTTGGGGTATTGAAAGGCAAAGATGTCAGTGACATGTGGCATATGCTGATAGAACGAAGCAGGGGAAATCTTGAAATTCAATTTTCTGAAATTACTTCGGAACATAATAATGGATCAGCCAATTGGGTTGCAAAATATACCTTCAGCAGTACCAACCGTGAAGTAGTCAATGAAATCCATGCGCGATTTGAATTCCGCGACGGTTTGATTTTCCGCCATACTGATTATTTCAAGATATGGAGATGGAGCCGTCAGGCTATGGGGTTAAAAGGGTTCTTGCTGGGCTGGACGGGTTTTTTCCAGAACAAGGTCCGTCAACTGGCCCTGCAATCACTCCGCAAATACCAGGCTGCTAAATCCTGATGACAGTTTCGGAATTGCTACAGCGGCGACTTTCAAGCCAATTGCTTCAACCAAAAAGACTTGGGACGGCACAGGACGCGGTGAGGCACATGGGAGCCATGCAGGCGCAGGATTATGCCATGGCGAAATGGGCCATCGGTATCCGAAGCGGCGAAGACGAAAGCTTTATCAGTCAAGCCATCGATTCGGGAAAAATCCTGCGTACCCACGTATTACGCCCCACCTGGCATTTGGTCGCCGCTGAAGACATTCATTGGATGCTCGAACTCACAGCACCGCACTTACTGGGCCCGCTTTATTCTAGTTCGAAAAAAATGGGATTGGATATGGCGCTATTGCGCAAAGCAACGTCAATTATCCGGAAATTGCTTTCGAATCATCAATACATGACCCGGGAGGAAATCATGACGGCCTTGCAGAAACATCATATTCCTACAGACGGCCTGAAACCGTCGCACATCATGATGCATGCTGAAGTGGAACGCGTGGTTTGCAGCGGACCGATGCGCGGTAAAAACTTCACCTATGCCCTGATGGAAGAACGCATTGGAACAACACCTGCGTTTGCTAAAGAGGAGGCCCTTGCGGATTTGGCATTGCGGTATTTTAAAAGCCGTGGACCGGCGACGACGGCTGATTTCAGTTGGTGGTCAGGATTAAATGTCACCAACAGCAGGCTGGCAGTAGCATTGATTAAGAACAAACTGGAATCCGTCACCATCGACGGTCAGGTGTATCTATTCAGTCCGGAATCGGATCCGGTTGGTTTGAAAAGTCTGCATTTATTGCCTGCATTTGATGAATTCCTGATCAGTTATAAAGACCGCACTGCCGCGATTGAAGTAGCGCATCAGCCAAAAGCTTTCACGAGAAATGGGCTTTTCAATCCGGTTATCCTGATTAATGGGAAAGCTGAAGGAGTTTGGAAAAGGACCTTCAACAAAAATAAAGTGGTTTTTGACTTCCAGCCCTTCCAACATATTGATGAAGAAAAAATGATGGAAATAATAACTGCTGCAGGCAGATACGCCCTTTTTACAGGATACGAAGCTGAATTCAAATTATAATCAGATATCAAACTGCTGGCTGATTTCCGTATTATGCCACAGTTCGCCATTTCTTACTTCAAGCGGCCCGTCGAAGTTATTGTTATAAAGTGCGCCTGTTCCCAAACCTTGCGGCATCGCACTCTGAAGCAGGTAGGTCCACTGCGCGATGGCATTCAGGCCGATATTGCTTTCCAGGGCAGACGTAATCCACCATCCAATATTGTATTTTTCAGCGAGCTGAATCCACTCCATACTGCCGCGAAAACCGCCTACAAAACTGGGCTTCAAAATGATGTATTGCGGCTTAACTTTCAGTAACAATTTCTCCTTTTCGATGTAATCGGTAACACCAATGAGTTCTTCGTCAAGAGCGATCGGCAAACTGGTGTTTTTGCACAGGACTGCCATACTGTCAGTGCGATTTTTAGCTATAGGCTGTTCGATGCTATGTAATTTAAATTCAGAAAGTTGTGCTATTTTATCTAATGCAGATTCGAGATCAAAAGCACCGTTCGCATCAACCCGTATTTCGATTTGATCCGGTGTAAAATTCGCCCTTATAAACCGTAATAATCCGAGCTCTTTGTCGAAATCGAGCGCCCCAATCTTCAATTTAATACAGGAAAATCCGGCGGCAATTTTCTCCTCAATCTGTTCTTTCATGAAGGCCTCGTCGCCCATCCAGACGAGTCCGTTAATCGGGATTGACTTTAGGCTTTCAGTAAATTCTGAAGGAAACAACAGATATGGATTTTCTGATTCGAGCGAACGAAACGCCATTTCAACACCAAACTGAATGGAGGGAAATTCGGGCAACAATTCCCACAGCTGTGTCGCACCAAGATGTATGTTTTCGCATACCCATTTTAGCTTTGCCTCATAGTCCGGGCGATCATCGAAACTCAGTCCGCGCAGCAGGCCGCATTCTCCAATTCCTTTTTTTCCGTCTTTTTCAAGGATCAGAAACCAGGTTTCTTTTTGGGTCAGCACGCCGCGTGACGTTCCGGACGGCCTTTTAAACTCAAGGAAGTATCTATGGTAGGACGCTTTCAATTTTATTGAAATAGTTTTAGTATACGATCAAAATCTTCCGAATCTATTTTAGCCGATTTGAAATCCTTAAAATCCGCTGTCGTCCTGTCTTTCCAGCTTTGGGAGGCGGTAACATTCTGTGCCATGTACTTTTTGTGCAGCGTTTTGGCGGCCTGGAAATCCTTGTTCAGCAGGTAGGCATGCGCAAGATTCAGCTTGATCAGCAATTCAGCGCTGTCGAGCTTCTCGCCTTCTTTGAGGGCTTTGATTGCCTTTTCATATTGTTTTGAATACAGGTAATACTGGCCGATAGCGTTATAATCCAGTGCTTTCGCGGTACCCCGGTCTAAAATTCCGGCCTGTAACAGCCTGATGGCTTCGCTGTATTTCCTGCTTTTGAAGTGCTTCGCGGCATCGCTCCTGATATTGGCCTGAATCGAAAGGTTGTCTTCGGATTTGGACAGGCATGCATTGCCAAGGTCTTTGAAAACCTTGGTTTTTTCGACTGCCAGCAGTTTGGCATACTGATCAAACGTATATTTCTTTTGCATTTTCTCGAGGATGCAGACACAGTAGTCGTCGGGAGAAAGCATTAACTCTGCTATATCCGATGTTTTGCTGATGGCCAGTACGGATTTACGGTTTTCGGCCGTCCAGCCGCGGTTCAGGTTGTTATCAACCCAAGGCACAACTTCCAATATTATTTTCGCTTTCATGA
>CALRKC020000052.1:0-9831 GCA_943367895.1 Erythrobacter sanguineus
GGTATGCCTGATTTTCCCACCCAGGTAACCCGTTCTGGCAGCCAGTCCAAAACTGACCAATGAAATCAACAAAATAACCACCGCAACGGTCCTCGACCATGCTGATTTTCTTAAAGTCAGAAAGGTACCGGCAATAGCAGCCATACCCAAAACCAGTAATGATATCAAGGCATACAAAGCAAATTCTTCATGACGCTCAATTGCCGTTTCCGCGACACCCTGCATGCTTTCAACCGTCTCTTCAGCAGCTTCGCCCGTAAGGTAAGATATTATGGCACCGATCGAAGAAAGTATGAAAAGCACGTAAGCAGCGATTTTCGTCTCATAACTTTTTGACCAGAGTCCGCAGGCGAGAACGACTCCACCCAGGATTGAGCCAAAAACAGGAAGGTGGGTAATCAGCAAATGAATGTGTGTCGGGTTCATAATAGTAAGTTTTGAATTAGCATAAATTGAAAAAAAATCTTTCGAAACGCTTCCGGAAAAGTCGTGTTGTTTCAGTGCTGTTTTCACTGCCGGAGGCCACCTGAAAATGAAACCGGCACACACAGTATTTGAATCTGCATCGGTCCAAATCCTATTGTAAAGGTTATCATCATTTAAACATCTTCATATGATAACCGTCATGTTTTAAAATGTTTGCAGACACGGATTTCAACGTTACCCTACTTCCTCGCGGCGCATCTTACAGGTAACTGCTATCCGTAGGGGCCAACCGACGGACCAAGCCAGCTACCCGCTTTAAATTATTGGACAACATTTCCCTTACGATCGATGTAAAACCAATGCTCGCTCTCCCATCTTGAATGTTCGTCACCCGGAAATTCTTTAACGGTTTTACAGGTATAGCTGACTTTCGCTTTGCCATTTTCAAAAGGGTAGGCACAATCAAATTTTGGCGCAATGATCATCTTCGAGCTTAACGAATCAACATACCCGATCTTTCCGTTTTTTATTATTCTGTAAATGCCTTCGCTGGTGTAGTCAGGACCATTGTCAAAAGGATATATATCGTAAATATGTTTGCCGGTTTTATCAATCAGTACAAAACCCGGATCGGCTACAATTCCGTAGTCAGACAGGGTATCGGTAAACGCCGCATAATAATCGCCCAGTACTTTGTTACCATCGGAATCAAAATAGGCGTATTTGCCATTGATCGAATCATACTGCAAAACGAGCGCTTCGGGCATCGGCTTAAATTTACAGGAAACCACCAGAAAAAAGAGGGTTATTACAGCTAAGGTTTTGAGATGCATGGTGTTTTTAGATTAGTCAAAAATAGCAATTAACGTTGGAAACGAAGTTACTGAAAAAGCAGTAGTATGTACAGGCGTGGTCCACGCGCAATAGTGGCTGAAAGGGCAAAAATTTGTTTTACAGTGTTTTAATCTTCCTTATTTTTGGAATTATCCCTGGTGGGTTTTGAAAATTTAATAGGCTTCCGGGATGCTGCCGTATAATTTCCTGAGGCATCAATGACGCCGAATGTAACTTCATATTCATCGGATTTTGAAAATGTAAACGCGCCGGAGCACATACCATGTCCTATTTTTACTTTATTATTAACCGATTCGATTAAGTAACTTGTTATCGCACCCGTTTTTAGGTTTTTTACTGTGGCTTTAATTAAGTATTCTGACGCTTCAGAAACAGGGCAGTTAAAGACAACATGCTCGGATGGTCCGCATCCATAATAGATAAGTGTTTTTTTCAACTCTTTTATGTCTCCGGTAAAACGAGGTTTTATATCGTCTGCATTGGCACTGACCTTAAAACTGTAAGGTTCATATTCCTGTTTCTCAGGATTGTATTTTTTAAAATGTTCATATTTTGGCAGGTCATCAATCACCAAAACATATTCAGTTCCCAAAGTGAGATTTTTTGCAGGTTTTAGAACAGCCTGTGAAATTGAATACTGGCCAACATATAAGTTTTGCAATTCCAGGTAGATCTTTTCATCACCGTTACTCAGATAAACCTTGTACTTTTTACCCAATCCCTTGATCAGCTCCTGACTCATACCACAACCGTTGATTACAAAAATTGAATTCCGGGTGATGGTACTTTTCGTTGGAAAAACCGAAATGCCATTCGACGAGCAATCTGCTTTCATATTATTAACGGCCAGCAGGCTGAAAAATAAAGACAATAATATTTTCATAATTTATAATTTACGGATGATGCCCGGCAAAATTCACTCCTGATGCGACGTCCCGGGGTCACCGGCCGCATCACTCAATTTTCTGTATAGTAAATGCTAATGTCGTTTCTCCAAATGAAACTTTTCCATGTGCGAGATTATTGTGTATATCAAATAATTCTACAATTACGCTTTTGCCAATAAGTTCTTCAAATGGTGCCTTTGTATAAGTTAATATATAACTGCAATCCGATATCCAGATAATTGTTTCTTCGAATGCTTGATTTGAATCCTGAACTATCTCAATTTGGTACTTTTCTTTCCTGGTAACCTGAATGTCTGATAACCCCTCACTTTTATAAACGAATTTCCCAATTTTAAAATTTTCACAATTTGTTTTTTGAGAAAAAGATGTTTGAGAAAAGATTGTGATGAGTACGATAACAATTAGTTTCTTCATGTATCAGGTTTTTTTTGGCGATGTCTGTTAACCTCCGCCGGCTTCAAATCACCCTAAGCCGAAGGCCGAAAGGAGCGGAGCTGGAACGAAGTTATGGAAAAAGTGTTTACATTCTACAGTAAAAAAGCATTGCGTAACCGGATCGATAGCGACCGGCGATACGCCCGAGGCTGAAAGCCGAACTGAGCGAAGCTAAACCGGTGTCAGCAGCAGTACAAATTATAGCTGTTTCTTAAATTTCAGACAGACCGCAAATATCCCAATTCCGGTTAAATTGGTTAACGACCAAAATAGAAAATTAGTCAGAAGCGGAGAAGTTTGCAATTCATAATAATGAGGATCATACCCATAAATTGAGCCTAAGACATTTTCGATAAAAATGCCGCCCGTAATTAGCACCAACCATGTGACCATAAGCGAATACATCATTTTTTCGCTCCATGATAATTTTTTAGTTGGGAATAAATAAATATTAATATTCACAAGTGTAATGACAAAATAAGAAAAATAGGGAGGCGCTCCGTAATAATCTCCATGATAGGGGGATGCAACAAAAGTGGAACACAGGATTAAGATTACAGCGATAAGCAATAAACGGTATTGTTTCGCTAATTCAATCATCTAAAGTTATTTAGGAGTCGTCACGTCGGGAATTGCCTGGAATGGTTTCTTGCTGCGCGACTAAAAGTGAACCGGATTTCCTCCGCTAAGTTAGAAAGTTCTTCGTAAAAACCAAGCTTGAAGTCAGGGAAAAAGAGCGTTGCCTAGATAGCAGGTATGGTACGCCGGCTTTTTGATTATTTAATTAACGTCAAATTTTTTAAACTGATACTGCCACAACGAATTTTTTTCTCGTCCATTAATGAATGTGCCGGTGTGTGGTCATATCTTGAAACCTGATAAAAAAGATTTTCTCCATCGAGGTGAAGTCCTGTTCGGAGTACAAAATGCGGTGCATCTTCAGGCCACTGGCTAAGTATGAACGCATAAAAACCAGTCGATTCTTTTGGGTTAATTGTTCTTTTGATAAGTGATGGCTTATGAATATTATTGTCTAAGAAAGATTTCAAACCGCTGAAACCATAATCATATGATCGTTCTTTATCAACTGTCATAGTATCGGGCGGAACTAATATTTGATAGTTATTATTGGGTAACCCTGGTATTTCATATCGGGTTACCGGAAAGCCAATCTCCAATGCTACAGGCTTTTCTGTTTCATTGCTTATTCGGGTCCAGAATATAACATAGGTATAAACATTTCCATCAGGGTCAGTGTATTGTTGACCGCCCCTGGAGGAACTGTTTTCTATGATCAGACGCTTTCCGATAGCATCCGCATATTCATACTTTCTTAAAGCGTTTACAGTTTCTGTTTCCGGAGTTTTTGGTGTTTGATTACAGGAAAAAAGTAATGCGATTACAAAAATTAACAATGTTGTTTTTGCCATGGTTTGATTTTTTAGTCAACTTATTTTAGGACGAGAGGTTTTCTACGCTTGCGCACAACGTCAGGCGGCTTCACGGCAGTTGCGGCTCCCGATAGCTGTCGCGATTCGGCTGGAGCAGACGAAGTTATGGAAAAAGCGGTTACATTTTACAAGAGCAGCAGCAACATCGTGATCGGAGCGATAGCAAAGCAAACCGCTGTTGTGCGACGTTTTAAAATTTAGTCTCTTTGATAATTAAACGATTTAAGATCGCCTGATAAATAATCAAAAAAGGTATTCCGGGTATTGCAAAAAGAAACGAGGGATAATTGTCGCCTGTATCATTATAACTCCGCAAAGCAGTGTCGTCTATTACAATTAAAAAAAGAATGATAAGAAATGCACTTACAAAATACGTCAGCCATTTCATGGAGTAATCTACCCTGTTAAAAACAGTTGACACAACTATTGGCAAAACTATAAATGCAAGGAAGACAACTGTTAGCATAAAGTTTATATTGAAGTTCGCTACGCCAAATAAGTTGCACAACTTCCGCCGGCTTCACTACACCCGACGCAGCAGACTGGACTAAGCGGAGCTGGTTGCGGTTTTGGACACAAAACGAAGTTATGGAAAAAGCGGTTACATTGTACAACCAAACAGCATGGCGTGACCAAATCGACAGCGACCGGCGATGCGCTCGGGGCTGAAAGCCGAACAGCGCGAAGCTAAACCGCTGTTATGACCAGTTTTAATTTTCGACTTTTTTTAAAACAAATATTTGCCATTCCTCACCTTTTGACCGAATCTTTATCAAATTATCTGTTTTAGCCGTTTCAAGTATTTCGGTGAAAATTTTTGTACCAATTTGATCTTCGTAACCAGGAATGGTTGTTTCCAAAACGGTCAACTCATAAGCGCAATCCGAAGTAAAATTAATTTTTGACTTAAGATAGTATTTTCCATTCTCTACTTTTTCGATCATTTCATTTCCAATGATTTCAATAGAATATCCGGGTGTAGTTTTACAATCGGTCTCTTCGTTCAGAAACTTCCCGGATTTCATCATTGAACAGTCACTTATCGAGTCTTTATTAACTAACCAATGGACCTGTGATTGCGTGAGATTTGAAAAAGCTAAAAAAGTAAGTAAATAAAGTGTTTTCATTGAACTATTTGCGTTTTTTTTTGCGGTCAAAAATGGTTGTTACATCCGCCTTCACTACACCCGACGCCGCAGGCCGAACTAAGCGGAGCTAAAACGAAGGTATTGAAAAAGCGGTTACATTTTACAAGGGAAGCAGCACCCGAGGCTGAAAGCCGAACGGAGCGAAGCTAATTGCGTAACCAAAGCGACAGCCACTGACGAAGCAAACCGCTGTTGTGCGATCGTATTTAATTTTTGTCAGGGTGAACTAATTCAATCATATTATAAATTACTCCTGCACTGTCAACTGGGACATTACACCTGTATTTTTTTGCTGACTTTATATCAAGCATTGGTCTTTCAAATTTCATACCATCTTTTCCATTAATATCCGTTCGGACAAAGATTTTATTGTTTTTTTGGAAAAAGTAAAAATTATAGTCGTGTTGATGGTTACGATTAAGCTTAAATTGTCTAAAGGAGAAATAATACTTGTTGTCATAAGTGATTAAGAAATCATTTTCTCCATAGTCATTTATCATATTTTCTTTAGTTATACCATCAAACAATACTGTATATTTTTCCCTTCTGCTGAATAAATCCTCGTCAGTCAAACGGTTAATTGTATTTACACTGATTCCAAATTCGATTTTTACTTTGTCAGACGTCAATGGATTCTCTGCCGTCACGTTTATAGAATTGTTGTTCCAAATTGCAAAGTAGTCATTATTGATTTTCCAAAGGCCGAGTCCTCCAATAATAAGAATTAAAACTGTTGATGCTATTAATGTTCGTCTGTTCACTTTTCTGTCGGGTTTTTCAGCATGTCGCACAACGTCCGCCGCCTTCACTACACCCGACGCCGCAGACTGAACTAAGCGGAGCTGGTTGCGGTTTTGGACACAAAACGAAGTTATGGAAAAAGCGGTTACATTGTACAACTAAACCGCATGGCGTGACCAAATCGACAGCAACCGGCGATGCGCCCGAGGCTGAAAGCCGAACGGAGCGAAGCTAAACCGCTGTCAGCCGTTCGGTTTTATTGTTTGTGATAACTTTTCTTTTTGAAATTAGTGTGATGATTATATTCACCGCTGGCATCATAGGCAGCACTTTTTGACATCAGTATTGAATCGCTTATGTAGAATTTCTCGTTTTTTAAATTGATATAGCCACGATTAGGTTCACAGTCTTTTTCGGTTTTTTTAAGTGGCATAAAATGAATGGTATCTTTCGGCGGTTTAATTTCAAATTCTTCTAAAAAATAGCAACCATCCGGCGGGTAACTATTTAAAACTAAAGTGTCATTTATAACAGCCCATTTTCCATTTGACACTGACTGCGAAATACAATTATTCCTAACGTAAACAAACCTATGCAAAGAATCAATTCTTAGGCTTCCGTCTATTGAATACCAGGTTCTTTCAAAATTACTGCGAATAGGTTGATGATCTCCTTTTTTACAGCTGCTAACAATAATTGCAAATAGGGTTAATACGATTGAGTAAGTGCATTTCATATCCGTGATTTTTTGTACGTTCGCTCAAAACTGACGGCTAACGTCCGCCATCTTCACCTCAGTTGCGTGACCAGAACGATAGCGATTGGCGAAGCAAAACGCTCTGTTAATATTGATAATCATATTTTCCTTGGAAAATTACTTTCCCACTTATTGCATCAATTTGAATTATTCCACAATGATTACAATTTTCTTGCACACGCCAAAAAAGTAATTCCCTATATCCCAGTTTATATTCCAGGCTATTTTTCAGATACACTTCCTTTTTAAAATATATCTCCACACTGTCGCCGTAAATACCATATCTTTTTGCAATTTCCAAAGCATCAGTTTTAGAAATATTTATTTCGGTTTTAGATTTTTCCCTGCACGAATTAAACAACATATAAATGCCGGAAAAGAAAACAACAAATGCAAATTTAAGTTTACTATTCATATTGTTAATTTGGCGTCCGGCGAGCTCATGGCAATTAACGTCCCCCGCCTTCACTGCACCCGGGGCCGCAGGCCGAACAGTGCGTCAGCTAAAACGAAGTTATGGAAAAAGCGGTTACATATTACAGGGAAATAAGAACCGCATGACCACAACGACAGCAACCGGCAAAGCGCCCGAGGCTGAAAGCCGAACAGAGCGAAGCTAAAGCACGCTTACCGTATCGCTGCGGAGTTAACTTGAAACTCATAGATATCCAGGACCCTGTCTTTTATTTTGCTTTGAAATTTTCCCACAACCCTGCCATTCATTTTTTGATAAAATCCGACAGCATGGGGTTCAGCGATTAATGTCATTTTGCTGTAGCCTTTGTTTGCCAGGTCTTCAATGATATGCTGAAAAATTTGCCGGCCGTAATTGCGTTGAATGTTTTCAGGTTTTAGCCAGAGATGATCGAGTTCTGCACTGTTATTTTCCTCAGGTTTAATGGCAAAAAAACCGATCAGGTTTTCGTTGTCAAAAACTTTGACAACAGTATTGTCAAGAATGTATTGGGCAGTTATTTCCAAATCACTTTTCCACAGGTTCATTAATTCGGCTGAGTAACCCCAAAACTGCTTTGAAGCATAAGATATAGCCGAAAGCAATGCAGCGTCTGCTATAGCAGCAGTTTGATAGGTAAGCTTTGTAATCATGTTAATTAGGATTTCCGGGCATTTGCAATGACCGCTGACGCCCGCCGCCTTCACGGCACCCAAGGCCGCAGCCCGAACGCCACGTCAGCTAAAACGAAGTTATACAAAAAGCAGTTATATTTTACAAAGAAGTAGCAACTGAGTAACCAGAACGATAGCAACTGCCGAAGCATACCGCCTCTCGCAATCGGAAAATTAGGTGTAGTATATGATAAAAATTACAGCAGTGTGCCGGCGAAAATAAGTAAAATGTACCTTGTTTTTCAACTCAGTTCTTTGTTAGCTGATCTTGGTGGGTGTTCAATATTTTAAAAACTTTTTATCCAATTATAAAAATCTTTCTGCTCCAATTCCTTCCTAAGTGATTCCACGTCCTCCTGATTCCTGTTCGTGGAAGTTACAATTCGATCAATTTCCCCATATATTATCCATTTATCGATATTAAATAAGTGTGATATCAATAACGAAAGATTTCGATCTGAATACTCGTCATAAATTAAAAAAAGCAGATGTTTATAATTTATGTTTGCCAAATCAAAATTACCTCGAAAATATCTTAACGACTTATCTAACCATTCATCCATAATGCGCCACTTTGCTACAATTTTAGCTAACCTCCGCCGACTTCACCTCACCCGGGGCCGCAGGCCAAACAGCACGCCAGCTAAAACGAAGTTATACAAAAAGCCGTTATATTTTACAAAGTGAGCAGCGCCCGGGGCTGAAAGCCGGACAGAGCGAAGCTAAACCGCTATTGTACGCAGGCTTTTAGTCTGTTTTTAACGTTAAATTTTTTAAATTAATACTCCCACAATGAATTTCCTTTTTGTCAATTATTCTTGTAGGTGTCGTTATAGAATATCGTGATATTTTATATAAAAGATCTTGTCCATTAAAACTAAGTCCTGTTCGTGTCATACCTGTTGCTTCTAGTGTCGAGATGAGCATAACAAAAGAAACAATATTTGATTCTTTTGGATTAATAGTTCTTTTAAATGAAGACGACTTACCAATATTATTATCTAAGAAGGATTTTAGATCTTTCTGTGATGGAAATTTATCTACTGTCTTAATATCGGCAGGAACCAATATTTTAAAATATTTGCCTGGAAAATTCGAAATCTCATTTGACTTTATAGGAAAGTCTATATCTAGTAAAAGCGGATTGTCTGTTTCATTGATAATTTGTGTTGAAAACATAGCATAACTCCATACATTTCCATTGGGATCAGTGTATTTTGTGCCGCCCCTTGGGTAACTATTTTGTACTATTATGTTCTTACCATCAGAGTCAGTATAAACATACTCGGTGTAAATTTCATTATCTGGTTGAACATTTTTTACTGAATTTACCGCTTGTGTTTCAGAAGTTTTAGGTGTTGATTTACTGGTTTGATTACAGGAAGAAAGTAATGCAAATACAAAAATTAAGAGTGTTGTTTTCCTCATTGTTTCATTTTTTTAGTCAACCTATTTTAGGACGGGGCATTTTTAAAGCTTGCGCACAAAGTCCGGCGGCTTCACGTCAGTTGCGGCATTTGGGACTTTCCCGTCCCGATAGCTATCGGGACTCGGCTCCCAAGGCCGCAGGCCGAACGGAGCCGCGCTAAAACGAAGTTATACAAAAAGCAGTTACATTTTACAAGAGAAGCAGCACCCGCGGCTGAAAGCCGAACGGAGCGAAGCTAAACCGCTGTCAGCGGTGATTATTAATTTGACTCCACATTTTCGTCGTATTTCATTACAAATTTTTCGACTTTCGCGGGATCAAGTTTACATTCAATGAGCGTTTTATCTGAAAGTAATTTCTTAATTAATATCTTTTTAGTGAATATATAGGACATTGAAGTGAAACTTAATTTTTGATCTAAGAAAGTAATTTTATTATATAATTTCCCATGTTTGCTGTTATGTATAAATTTCAGGAAAATGATATCATTTCCTTCTAAATCTTGTATGGAAATATTATTCGAATCAGAATCATCGCCAATTTTTAAGCATTC
>CALRKC020000053.1:0-9812 GCA_943367895.1 Erythrobacter sanguineus
GGGAATCGACCCAATCGTAGGGAATTTATCAACAGTAAACCTTACTACTACCACGTTATAGCAGTAAAACCGCTTCCATAAAAGCAAAAAAACCAAAGCACCAAAACCCGCAATATAAAATCTTTTATATCTTTACCTCCGATTTATCAAGGCTTGTGATTTTTTTGCTTCGAAAACAAAAATTAAGTTTTGATAAGCATCGCGCTTATCGTATCACCTTTAAATTACGATAATGGAAAAGCGTAAATTAGGTTTCTGGGAAATCTGGAACATGAGTTTCGGCTTTCTGGGAATACAGTTTGGTTTTGCACTGCAAAACGCCAATACCTCCAGAATTTTTGACACCCTGGGTGCTGATGTTGACAAAATAGGGCTTTATTGGCTGGCTGCTCCCCTGACAGGACTTATCATCCAACCTATTGTCGGATATTTCTCCGATCGAACCTGGACAAGACTCGGACGGCGAAGGCCTTACTTTCTGATAGGGGCCATCCTGTCGTCAATTGCCTTATTGGTTATGCCTAATTCGCCGACCTTATGGGTTGCAATTGGAACACTTTGGATTATGGATTCCTCCATTAACATTTCGATGGAGCCTTTCCGTGCTTTTGTCGGTGACAACCTTCCGGAGAAACAGCGTACACTTGGCTTTGCAATGCAGAGTTTCTTCATCGGACTTGGTGCCGTCGTTGGTTCAGCGCTTCCTTACGTATTTACAAACTGGATCGGCATTTCAAATACTGCTCCTAAAGGCGTTGTTCCTGAATCGGTAAAGTGGTCATTCTATGTAGGAGGGCTGGTTTTCCTGCTTGCCGTACTATGGACCGTATTTAAATCCAAGGAATATTCCCCTGAAGAACTGGAAGCCTTTGAAGAGGCAAAAAGAGAAAATGCCACTAAAGGCCATCACGAACGTATGGCTACGCAAAGTGCAGTTTCGATCATGAGACAATTGTCGATTGGGTTGTTGCTGCTTATTATTGGAGGAATTACCACTTGGTATGTGCAGCATATTAATTCGTTGCCTAATGAAGAAGGCGAAATAAACCAGCACAAGGAACTTTATATCCTTTCCATTGGATTACTCGTCGTAGGTATATTGTTTACCCTGGTGTCTCAGCTTCGCAAACGTGAAGTACGGAATGGTTTTACAGTCATTGTTACCGATTTATTGAATATGCCGAAAACAATGAAGCAACTGGCCTGGGTACAGTTCTTTTCGTGGTTCGCGTTGTTTGCCATGTGGATCTACACTACGAAAGCGGTGACGGGACATGTTTTCAACACTTCAGACACGACTTCAAAAGTATACAATGATGCTGCGGACTGGGTGTCCATAATGTTTACCGTTTACAATGGTGTCGCTGCAGCTGTTGCCTTCCTTTTACCCGTGTTAGCCAAAAGAACAAGCAATAAGTTCACACATATGCTGGCTTTAATTGCAGGTGGAATCGGACTGATCTCCATCTACTTCCTGACAGATAAAGTCGGATTACTATTGGCGATGATTGGAGTCGGAATTGCATGGGCGAGTATTTTATCGATTCCGTACGCCATGTTATCCGGCGCACTTCCTTCTGCAAAAATGGGCTATTACATGGGTGTTTTCAACTTCTTTGTAGTCATCCCTCAAATTGTGGCCGGAACCATTTTAGGCTTCCTGGTCAACACCTTTTTTAATGACGAACCTATTTACGCATTAATTGTCGGCGGTTGCTCGATGATTCTTGCAGGTTTGCTTACTCTTGGTGTATCTACCAACAAAAAGATTGATATTAATGAATAAAAAAGCATTCATTTTTGACCTTGACGGCGTCATCGTCGACACGGCAAAATACCATTACCTCGCCTGGCAGAAGATTGCCGGCGAACTCGGGATTGAATTCACGCCCGAGCACAACGAAGAATTAAAAGGCGTCAGCCGCGTACGTTCTTTAGACATTATTTTAAACTTAGGCAAGATTAATGCCTCACAACAGGATAAAGACCGTTGGCTGATCCAGAAAAACGAGGACTATCTCGGTTATTTGGTCAATATGGACGAAAGCGAAATCCTGCCCGGCGTATTGCCGGTTTTACAGTATTTGAAAGAAAAAAATCAGGCCATTGCGTTAGGATCTGCGAGTAAAAATGCACGCCCGATTCTGGAAAAAGTAAACATCATTTCTTATTTCGACGCGATCGTCGACGGAAATGACGTAACCAATGCCAAGCCAGATCCGGAAGTTTTTGTGCAGGCCGCAAAATTACTCGGCATTCCAAATGAAGACAGCATGGTTTTCGAAGATTCCGTCGCAGGCATACAGGCGGCCAATATTGCCGGCATGACCAGCATCGGTATCGGGGATGAGTCTATATTGAACGAAGCGCAATACAATTTCCCGGACTTTACACACATCGAAAGCAGTTTCCTCGATGCCTTAATAAAAAAATAACATTACGAAGCGGATAAAATCAGGCGGAAGCCGGTTTTTACATGACAATAAACATATAAAAAAATGAATCAGGATTATATCAAACCGGACAATTGGTCCATTATTGAAGAAGGATTTGATGCCGAAAGGGTAAAGTCGTCCGAGAGCCTTTTCAGCATTGGCAACGGGGCCATGGGGCAACGCGCCAATTTTGAAGAGACATATAGCGGTGAGACATTTCAGGGCAGTTACATCGCCGGGATTTATTATCCGGACAAGACCAAAGTGGGCTGGTGGAAAAACGGCTATCCCGAGTATTTTGCCAAAGTACTCAACGCACCAAACTGGATCGGGATCAACATCGAAATCAACGGTGAAAACCTGGATTTGAATGCCTGTAAAAAAATCAAGCACTTCCGACGCGAACTCAATATGAAGGAAGGCTGGTACCTGCGTACATTTGAAGCTATACTTCAGAATGATACCGAGGTTTCGGTAAGCGTAAAGCGTTTCCTTTCGCTCGATGACGACCAGGCCGGTTATATCAATTACGAAATTACTCCTCTTAATAAAGCCGCCGGAATCGTTTTCAAACCCTATGTTGATGCCGGGGTACACAACGAAGACGCGAACTGGGAAGAAAAATTCTGGGAACCGCTCGAAGTTAAAGCTGAAGGCAATGAAGCGTTTGTAACCGCGCGTACCTTCAAGACCCATTTTACAGCAACCACTTTTATGCACAACTGCATTTTGGTTGACGGTAAAAACCAAAACCTCTCTCCGGAAAACACTGCCAAAAGCAGCGACAAGATTGAATTTACCTACACAATAAATGTTGGGGAAGGCCAAAAAGCTGCGATTCAGAAAATTGGAGGTTACACAGTTTCGATGAATCATAAGGATACTGTTTCCGCCGCCGCAGACGTGATTCAATCGGTTTCCCGAAAAGGCTACGAGAACATGCTCGGGGCACAAGCCGACGCCTGGGACAAAATCTGGGAAATGTCAGACATTACCATTGATGGCGATGTAAAAGCGCAACAGGGCATTCGTTTCAATATTTTCCAGCTGAACCAAACTTATTCGGGTAAGGATTCAAGACTAAACATCGGCCCGAAAGGATTTACCGGCGAAAAATACGGCGGTTCCACTTATTGGGATACCGAAGCCTATTGCATCCCTTTTTATATGGCGACCAAAGACCAGCAGGTAGCGCGGAATCTATTGACTTACCGCTACAATCAATTGGATAAGGCTATAGAAAATGCCGGGAAATTAGGTTTCAAAAACGGCGCAGCGCTGTATCCTATGGTAACCATGAATGGTGAAGAATGCCACAACGAATGGGAAATCACTTTCGAGGAAATCCACCGAAACGGCGCCATCGCTTTTGCCATTTACAACTACCACCGTTTCACGGGAGATTATTCCTACATACCCGAAAAAGGACTCGAAGTACTCATCGCCATTGCACGTTTCTGGCACCAAAGGGCTACTTTTTCAGCGCATAAGAATGCTTATGTGATTCTGGGCGTCACCGGCCCGAATGAATACGAAAACAACGTTAACAACAACTGGTACACGAATTATCTGGCCAAATGGTGCATTGAATACGCGGCAGAGCAGATTGAAAAAACAAAATCGGAATATGCGGCAGATTATACGCGAATCATGGCAAAAGTAAACCTGAATGCCGATGAGATTGCGGCATGGAAAAAGGTTTCCTACAACATGTACTTCCCATATTCTGAAAAACACCGCGTCTACCTCCAACAGGATGGATTCCTGGACAAGGAGCTCGTTAAAGTCTCCGATTTGGATAGTTCACAACGCCCAATCAACCAGAAATGGTCCTGGGACAGGATTTTACGTTCCCCATACATCAAACAGGCCGATGTATTACAAGGCTTCTATTTCTTCGAAGATCATTTCAGCAAGGAAGAACTGGAACGCCATTTCGATTTTTATGAGCCGTTTACCGTTCATGAAAGCTCACTATCCCCTTGTGTACACTCTATTCAGGCTGCCGTTCTCGACAAAATGGATATGGCTTATACCTTCTATTTGCGAACCTCACGCCTAGACCTCGACGACTACAACAAAGAAGTCGAAGAGGGCTGTCACATCACCTCGATGGCCGGTACCTGGATGAGTATCGTGGAAGGTTTCGGGGGCATGAGAGTCAGGAAAGACCAATTGCATTTCGAGCCGAAAATTCCGCAGGGCTGGGACGGTTACTCGTTTAAGATCAACTTCCGCAACAGGATCCTGAACGTTTCGGTTCATGAAAACGAAACAAAATTTTCACTGGAGGGTGACCAATCATTGACAGTGTTTGTCAATGGAAAGGAAGTGAACGTAGAACCAAACAGTCTGGTTACCGTATAAATATCAGGAGATTAAAATTCAACAATTTTAATCTCCTTTTTTTAGAACCATTAAGAAATGACGCTGCAATAAAGCACAATGGTTCAAGCTTATAACCCATGAGTATTATTCATGGATGCTACAAGACTTAATGAAATTTAATCCCTTAATGGTTCATAAAATGAAAAAGCTACTGTTCCTTTTCCTGTTTATTTCGACATCGGCTTTTGCCCAGGTGCAGCAATTGGCACAAGTCCAGAAGATCGAGCCGCCATTCTGGTACGCCGGAATGAAAAACCCTTTGCTGCAAGTGATGTTTTACGGTGAAAGTATTGGACAATACGTTGTCAGCGTTTCTAATAATGTCACCATTACCGATATTACAAGAACCGGCAATCCAAATTATATTTTCGTTACCATAGACACCAAAAACATCGCCAAAGCTACTACCCTGACATTTTCCTTTTCCGAAAAGAAAAAAACTGTTTTTACTAGAAAATACGAAATCCGAGACCGTGAAAAAAATTCATCCCTGCGCAAAGGGTTCGACGCCTCAGATATGGTGTACCTGATCATGCCGGACCGTTTCGCCAATGGAAACCCCGCAAATGACAACACCGACAACACTGCCGAAAAGATGGACCGTTCCAAACCTTCCGGACGTCATGGCGGCGATATCAAAGGAATTATTGACAATCTCGACTACATTCAGGCACTTGGCGCCACTG
Organism: Erythrobacter sanguineus; assembly: GCA_943367895.1. Lineage (GTDB taxonomy): Bacteria > Bacteroidota > Bacteroidia > Flavobacteriales > Flavobacteriaceae > Flavobacterium. The sequence goes on from CALRKC020000053.1 coordinate 5,510, forward strand.
CAATCTGGAATACGCCGTTATGCGAAGACAATGACGCTCGCGGTTCCTATCACGGTTATGCGCAATCCGATGTGTACAAAATCGACCCGCGCTACGGCACCAATGAAGATTACCTGAAATTGTCTTCGGAATTGCACAAAAGGAATATGAAACTCATCCTCGACTATGTCACCAATCACTGGGGCAGTGAGCACTGGATGATCAAGGATTTGCCCACTTACGACTGGATCCACCAATTTCCCGGTTACGCCCAGAGCAATTACCGCATGACGACGCAATATGACCCAAATCGTTCTGAAACCGACAAGAAATATTGTGTAGACGGCTGGTTCGTAAAATCGATGCCCGACCTGAATCAGGCCAATCCATTGGTACTAAATTATCTTACGCAAAACGCCATCTGGTGGATTGAATACGCCAACCTCGACGGTTTCCGTGTAGATACGTATTCGTATTGTGACAAGGAGGGCATTTCCAAATGGACCAAAGCCATCACCGACGAATATCCTTATTTTAATATTGTAGGCGAAGTGTGGATGCACGACCAGGCACAAATGGCCTACTGGCAGAAAGACAGCAAAGTCGGGGCGATACAAAACTACAATTCCTACCTGCCTTCCGTGATGGATTTTACTTTGCACGATGCCATCAGCACGGTTTTCAATGAAGACAAGCCTTCCTGGGACAAGGGCATTGTTAAGGTATACGAGAATTTCGTCAACGATTTTCTGTACCCAAATCCGAATTCCATCCTTGTTTTTGCTGAAAACCATGACACGCAACGCATCAGCCACTGGTATCCGGACCTGAATAAGTACAAAATGGCCATGACATTAATTGCAACCATCCGTGGCATACCGCAGTTGTATTACGGATCCGAAATCGGGATGGAAGGCAATAAGGACAAAGGCGACGGCGATATCCGACACGATTTCCCCGGCGGCTGGAACGGCGATTCAAACAATGCTTTTACCGCGTCAGGCCGCACAGAAACCCAAAAACAATATTTTGATTTTACTTCAAAACTCTTCAACTGGCGCAAAAGTAAAACCGTCATACACAACGGTAAAACGATGCAGTTCCTGCCTGAGGACAATGTTTACGTGTATTTCCGCTACAATGACAACGAATCCGTGATGGTCGTCATCAATAATTCCGACCAGAAAAAAACCTTCGGCACGGCACGTTTTAAGGAAGGCATCAAAAATTTCAAAACCGGAAAAGACATCATTACATCAGCAATAATTAATTTGTCCGGTGAAATTTCAATCGAAGCGAAATCAGCAATGATATTGGAATTAAAATAATTTTTTTCAGGAGCTAATCCCGCTTTCCACTGCAATCTTTTTTATTTTAAAGAAAAATAAAAAAGGATTTCCGTTGCAATCGGGGCTAAAACGACCAAACCATGAAATACCTTTTTCGCATTGTCGGACTATTTCTTTTTACCATTTCCGCAATGGCACAAAATGACCAGCGGACATTTAAATCCTATAAAAAAACACCAAACGGACTCGAAATCGCCGTCTCCGATGGGAAATATCTCATCCGTTTCTACAATGAATCCATAATAGAGACCACATTCTTGCCAACAGGCGAAATTTTCAATCCGGAGTCTCATGCCGTAGTATTGACACCGCAAAGTAAGATCGGCACGACTTCTGAAAAAAACGGAACGATTATCTTATCATCAGCAGGAATAACCGTTTCCGTTACAAAATCACCGTTCCGTATTTCCTATTCCTATAAGAACAAACTGCTGCTTTCCGAAAAAAATGGCTACGCCAAAAAATCTGAAACGGGAAATGACGGCAAAATACAGGCATTGGAAACACTCAATTTCAATCTCGACAAAGAGGAAGCCCTGTATGGCGGTGGTGCGCGTGTACTGGGTATGAACCGTCGCGGCAACCGCCTGCAATTGTACAATCGTGCTGCTTACGGTTATGAATCCCGTGCAGAACTTATGAATTTCACAATGCCGTTGGTCATGTCTTCAAAAATTTATGCCGTGCATTTTGACAATCCTGCTATAGGATATTTGGATCTCGACAGCAGCAAAGAAAACACTTTGTCTTATGAAACCATTTCCGGACGTAAGACCTATCAGGTGATTGCCGGTGACGACTGGGCCAATCTGATTGAAAACTACACCACTTTGACCGGAAAACAGCCTTTACCCCCGCGTTGGGCGTTTGGGAATTTCGCCAGCCGTTTCGGATACCGCGACCAGGAAATGGCAGAGAAGACCGCGCAGCATTTTATAGAAGATAAAATCCCGGCAGATGCCATGATTTTCGATTTGTACTGGTTCGGGAAAACCATTAAGGGCACTATGGGGAATCTCGAATTTGACAAAGACAATTTTCCAAATCCTGAAAAAATGATTTCGGGATTGAAAGACAAAGGCATTAACACCATATTGATTACCGAGCCTTTTATCCTGACCACTTCGTCTAAATGGCAGGAAGCAGTCGACAAAAAGGTACTGGCCGTTGACGCCAACGGAAAACCTTTTACGTATGATTTCTATTTTGGGAACACCGGTTTGGTTGATGTTTTTAAACCGGAAGCCCGGACCTGGTTCTGGAATATATACAAAGATTTGGCAAATAAAGGCGTCGCAGGAGTCTGGGGCGACCTGGGTGAACCCGAAGTTTTCCCATCCGAAGCCTATACCGCAAAAGGCAAAGCGGATGAAGTCCACAACATTTACGGTCACAACTGGGCCAAAATGGTTTTTGAAGGTTATCAAAAGGATTTTCCAAACCAAAGACCATTTATATTAATGCGTTCCGGTTATTCCGGGTCCCAACGTTACGGCATGATTCCGTGGAGCGGCGATGTGAGCCGAAGCTGGGGCGGATTGTCGGGGCAAATGGAAATCTCCCTCGAAATGGGCATGCAGGGCATGGGCTATATGCATTCCGATCTGGGTGGGTTTGCAGGTGATTATAATGACAACGAATTGTATTTACGCTGGCTGCAATATGGGGTGTTCCAACCGATCTTCCGTCCGCATGCTCAAGAGGCAGTGGCTTCCGAAGCGGTCTATAAAGACATCATCACGAAAGCGAAAGCCAGGGAAATCATCGAATTGCGTTACCGCCTACTGCCCTACAATTACAACATTGCTTTTGAAAATCATAAAACGGGCATGCCGTTGATGCGCCCGCTATTTTTTGCCGAACCTGAAAACAAAAATCTTTCAGCAACAAGCCAAACCTACCTTTGGGGCAATGATTTTCTGGTGACGCCAATAGTTAAAGCCGGCGCTAAAGAAGCCACTGTCTATTTCCCGAAAGGAAAAAACTGGTTTGACTTCTTTGGCAATGAAGACAAGCATTCGGGAGGCAAGACTGAAACCGTTAAAACTGCAGACAATCATATTCCTGTTTACGTCCGTGGCGGCGCCTTCATCCCAATGAGCAAAGTCGTACAGAACACCGGGGCCTATTCCCAATCAGAACTTGAAATCCATTACTATTACGATGCCGATGTAAAAAACAGCAGACTTGAACTCTACCTCGACGACGGCGCAACTCCTGACGCATTTGAAAAGGGAAAATATGAAATGCTGACATTAACTTCTATCGTTGACAAAAAAGGATTGACAATCAACATCAATGACAAACCGGGTAAAGATTATATTGTTAAAGACAAAAAATACCGTATTTACTTTCACGGGATGACCGGCCTTCAGCGAATTTCGGTCGGCGGCAATGCCATTAATCCCGGCACAGACGGCGGCCTCTTATATTTTGACCTCAACATTAACCCCGGAGACATTCAAATCAAAATCGAATTCTGATGAAAAAAATACTTATTATGGCTTTACTCCTTTTCACGGGTGCGGCAGTTGCACAAAAGCAAAAGACCAAAAAATCGCCGACTGAAAAACCATTCATCTGGGAAGGCGCCAACCTGTATTTCCTGATGACTGACCGTTTCTGCAATGGAAATCCCGACAAGGATATCAGTTTCGACAGAAATAAAAAAACCGGAAAACTGCGTGGTTTTGAAGGCGGTGACCTTCGCGGTATCATCCAGAAAATTGATGAAGGTTATTTTGATAAACTCGGCGTCAATGCTATCTGGTTTACACCTGTAGTGGAACAAATCCATGACGGTGTAGACGAAGGCACCGGTATGAGCTACGGCTTCCACGGCTATTGGACACGCGACTGGACTGCGCTTGACCCAAATTTTGGGACAAAACAGGATTTGGCGGAACTGGTTCAAAAGGCGCACGCACATGGCATCCGGATTTTGCTCGATGGCGTAATCAATCACACGGGACCCG
>CALRKC020000054.1:0-9810 GCA_943367895.1 Erythrobacter sanguineus
GTTGAAATTATGACACCACTCACCTGCAACACCCTTTTTCTCCCGAAGCGGTGTATCAGCTTATCGCCGAGGAAGCGTCCGCCGGCCATCATGATCATGAACGAAGTGTAACCCAATACAACCAACGGCCCCGGGGCCTTAACGATATCCTTAAAATAGACGCCGCTCCAGTCGAACATTACGCCTTCGCTTGCCATGCAGCAAAAACCGATGACACCAAGCCAGAGCAATACAGGGTCGGGTTTTGAGAACAGTTTTTTCTTTTCGGTTTTGATGACCTCTTTGGTTTTGACCAGGAATTTGTACCCTAAGAGGATTACCAGGATTACGATGCCAAAAATCATTATGAAATGGTGTAATGGCGAGAACTTTAGTGCCATCATTCCGAGGCCGACCAACGCGCCCGTGAATCCGGCAAAACTCCACATGCCGTGGAATGATCCCATGATGGTACGGCGGAAAAGCATTTCGGTATAAACACCCTGGGTATTCAGGGCGATGTTGCAGACGTTGCCTGCCATGCCAAAGAAGAACAAAGCGGCCGCGAGCTGCCAGGCCTTTTCGGTCAGGCCGAGATTCGCCAAAGCCAAAGCATATAAAAACAACGAAATTATAAGGATACGGTAACTGCTGAAACGCGTAACGAGTTTGCCGGAAAAAGGCATGACAACGAGTTGTCCCATTGGAATGGAGAAAAGGATGGTCCCGAGTTCGCCATCGCTTAAATGCAGTGCAGCCTTGATATCGGGAATACGGCTGGCCCATGAAGCGAAAGTAAGCCCCATTGCAAAGTAAAAAGAGGTGACCGTCCAGCGAATCCTTTTCAGGTAGGAAGTCTTGGCATCTTTGTAGCTTTTCCGAAAGTCATCCCTGGCTCTGAAACGCGTTATAAAATTGAAATCTATCACGGTTTTCGATTTATGCGGCCGCACTTAGCTTCACAAAATAACAAAAATTTTTTTTGGAGGGCTGATACTATTTTTTCAAAAGGCTATTAATCGCTTTTAATACTGATGATTTTTCCGGTTTCACTGCTGCTGATGGCTGCCTCGATGATGGTCATGACGTTGATGCCGTCCTGTGCCGTTACAGGTTCCGGTTTGCCTTCGGTGATGGATTCGTGTAACTCATTGAAGAAGTCGTAATAATTCCCGCGTAAGGTCGGCAGAAATTCCCTGATGATTTTCCCTTCAAACTCGGTATGGAGCAGTCCCTCCTTGCTTCTCGGCTCGGTACCCCAGGTCTTTGCATCGACTTTTTTACCCAGTTTCAAATCTTCCTCCTGCACATCGCAGCGTGGTTTCAGGAAAGAGCCGTTCTTACCATGAATCACGAACGAGGGCACCATTTCGCGTACAAAAAAACCAGCCTTGAGTCGGACGCGCAGGTTTTCATAATACAATAATACATCAATACAATCATCAACAACGGAATTGGGGCGTGTAATACGGATGTCAGCGAACACTGCTTCAGGCATCCCGAAGAGAAACAACGCCTGATCTATGAGATGGGAACCCAAATCCTTTAAGATACCTGAGCCGGAATTGGCGGTTTCTTTGTGCAGTTTTGGGCTTAAGCTCGGATTGTAACGGTCAAAATGAAACTCGGCCTCTACAATATCCCCAAGCATATTCTTCGAAACCACCTCTCTCACCGTCCGGAAATCACTATCCCAGCGCCGGTTGTGGAATACTGCGAGCTTTACGCCTTTATCTACGGCGATTCTTTGCAATTCCTTAGCCTCTGCAACCGTCGCTGTAAACGATTTTTCGACCAACACGTGTTTGCCTGCCAAGAGCATTTGTTTTGCATATTCGAAATGGGTTGCAACGGGCGTATTGACGATGACGAGCTCGGGATTATCCTTCAGGAGTGCTTCCGGAGAGGCATAGCTTTTGGTTTCAGGATAATCGGCATGGATGAGTTTATGTGACCTTTCCCAGCTTCCCAGCAGTTCAAAACCGGGATGGACCGTGAGAAACGGTGCGTGAAAGACTTTGCCGGACATGCCATAGGAAAGAAGGGCTGTTTTGATGCTGCGCATTTTCTTATTTTTTAGGAACAGTAAATTTACCTACAATCGGGCATTATAAAACCAGCCTTAGGATAATTAACAAACATTTAAATCGTAGTGCCGGATTAAAATGCGATTAATAAACAGAAAACGTTACTTTTGTGCGTTATTTAAAAACGGATTTACAAAACATGGAAATAGTCATCAAGCTTTCACAATTCTTATTAAGCTTATCCTTACTGATCATACTTCACGAGTTAGGCCATTTTATCCCGGCCAAATTGTTCAAGACCCGCGTAGAGAAATTTTATTTGTTCTTTGACATCAAGTTTTCACTGGTGAAGAAGAAAATCGGCGAAACGGTTTATGGTATCGGCTGGTTACCACTTGGCGGTTATGTGAAGATTTCAGGGATGATTGATGAAAGTATGGATACGGAGCAGATGGCATTGCCGCCGCAGCCGTGGGAATTCCGTTCGAAACCGGCATGGCAGCGACTGATTATTATGCTTGGTGGTGTGACTGTGAACTTCATCCTCGCTTTTATCATTTACATCGGGATGGCTTATGCTTACGGTGATATATATATCAAAAACTCGGAAGCCAAAGATGGGGTTTGGGTAACCAATCCTGTGCTTCAAAAAGCAGGCATCCAGACAGGTGACAAGATAATGGCAGTTGACGGGAGGAAAATCGAGCATTTCCATGACCTCAGTGAGGCGCTTATAATGGGTAAAAATGTAGAAGTGGAACGAAACGGCAACGTACAGCTGGTTGCCTTGCCTGACAACTTTATATCAAACATCCTTGACGAGGATAAGAAATCGACTATCGAACTGCGTATTCCATTTGTGGTTTCTGATGTATCCGATACGTCTGCAAACAAAGCGGCGCTTCAGCCAAAAGACATTATTACCTCTTTAAACAACCAGCCACTGGCTTATGCCGATGAAATGGAATCACGTCTAAATGCGCTGAAAGGGCAAACAGTTCCTGCAATGGTAAAGCGTGATGGAAAAGAAGTTGCGATTGCACTGAAGGTATCAGATAGCGGTAAGCTGGGCGTACAATATCCGAACAGGCTTCCTGCTGATAATCTCGAGAAGCTTGGAATTTATAAAATAAGCCGCGAAAAATATGGTTTTTTTGAGTCAATTCCTGTCGGACTGGAAAGAGGTGCGGATCAACTGGCGAAATACGGCCGACAGCTCAAGGCCATTTTCACCCCGAAGACGGGTGCTTATAAAGGCGTAGGCGGATTTAAGGCGATTTTTGACATCTTTCCTGAGTCATGGAGCTGGGAGATGTTCTGGAGCATTACAGCGCTGTTATCGATCATGCTCGGCGTAATGAACCTGTTGCCGATTCCGGCACTTGACGGCGGACATGTGATGTTTTTGCTTTACGAAATGATCAGTGGCCGCAAACCAAGTGACAAGTTCCTGGAGAAAGCACAGATGGTTGGGATCTTCCTCTTACTGGCGTTGCTTTTGTTTGCGAACGGGAATGACATTTACAAATGGATAATGAAATAATAAATTTTTGAAAATTTCTGCAAAAAGATTTGCGGGAAAAGATTTTCATAGTATATTTGCACCGCTTTAAAAGGCAATACGCCTTCCTCCTTAGCTCAGTTGGTTAGAGCATCTGACTGTTAATCAGAGGGTCCTTGGTTCGAGCCCAAGAGGGGGAGCAGCAAAAGAAAAGACTTCACAGCGATGTGAGGTCTTTTTTTTTAGTTGCAAATAGGCATTTTTTAATTACACCTCCAACAGTACGTAATTGTTTTGGACAGCAAACAAAATTGCTCCAACAAAGTTTATGCTTCCGGTTTTATTCATAATGTTTTTTCGATGCGCGTCGATGGTCCTGTTGCTTACCGAAAGCTGTCCGGCCATCTCGGCAGTGCTTTTTTGCTTACAGGCCATTTTGATTATCTTCAATTCTGTGTCAGAAAAAGCGATACATTCAAATCGTATCTTCTTCGGATAGTCCTTCCTGATAAGAATTTGTGACCTTATAAGGTCTGAGGTATCCATTCCCAGATAAAAATTGTCTTCAATCACCCTTGTGATGGCTTCCTGTAATAGATTCGGGTCTGCGGATTTTGAAATGAATCCCTGGGCACCTGTTTCAAATATCTTATTAATGCTTTCCCTGGTCGCTATTTGTGACACGATAAGTATTTTGATTTTGGGATATAATTTCCTCACGGCCTTAATTGTGTCATACCCGTTAGTCCCGGGCATCTGGATATCCAGCAATACAATATCAGGACGGTCAGCCTGCAGGAATTGCAGAAGCTGGTTACAATCAGCAGATTCATTGATAACTTTCATTCCGTCAAAACCCTCAACCAGTAAGCGCAGGCTTTTTCTGAATAAGGTATGGTCATCGACTATAGCTATACAATACATATTCCTGTAAAATTAATCACGTATTTAAGAGTGCGCTCAGGCTAAAACGATTTAAACGGAATTAAATTTTATGGCCTTTAACAAAAAAATTAGGTATTAATACCGATTGCCTGTCAATCCCCATTTGGATAATTTTAATTCGCGAAAAAGCCTTTGCAGATACAATCCGGGAATAGGCTGTTCGATGTCCAAAAGGGGTTTATTCGGTTAAAAAAAGTATCCGCTTTTAAATTCATAAAAGGTCTCATAAACAATAATCAATACTAATAAAAATGAAAAATTATGTCCACAAGTAACAGTCCACAAACACTATTCAGATTTGTAAGTTTAAGAAACCCAAACCTTGCTGAAAACAGCGAAAGAAATTTAAGATTTATTTTCAGACCTCAAAACGTTGTAGGTTTTTTTGATGAATTACGCACTGATACCAGCCAAGTGAAATTACAGGCATTGAGAAACCGGGCAGCTCTTTTTTCCGGTCAGGCCATAAAGTCTGTAGCGGCAATTGATGAAACGTTCAAAGAATTACTGACAATTGGAAAATACATAAGCCTCAATAAAACACTAAGTGCTGCTGAATTTAAAGCTGCAAAAGATTCCTATATCCGATTAAAATCGGAAAGCAAAGCTTTAGGTGTACTTTGGGACAATCTTTTTTACCAATATATTACCCAAAATAACTTCTATGTAAAAGAAGCTATTGTTCATATTTTAAAAGGATTTCATGTCGGCTATGTACAATCTTTTACCGGAGACGATGAACTCAGACGTATAAATGGCGAGAACTTTTTAGAAACTGCGATAAATGCAACGGTTGTACTGCCCGAGTTCTTATTTCAGGAAAGCCAAAGTATCCTTGCAAAAAAAAGAACAGCTGCAAAAGAATTGAGTGACAGAGATGACTCGCTGTTGCAAGTTAACTTAGAAAAACAAATAAGCTTATCCAACCAACAACAGGACAGACAAAGCTTACAAGAGTTAAAATCTGAGTTGCAGGCAATTGAAAAAGTTGTTACTAAAAGCAATGACAAAAAGTATCGATCGGCATTTAATGAATATCAAAGAACAAATGCAGGCAAACTTGATCAATACCGTATTCAACTGGAGGTTATCAAGGATATGGAAGATAATCATGCGTCTCCGGAAGACCTCAGAAAAGCCTATGATCTGTTAAGAACACTTGAAGTTCCTCCATTCGAATTTGAAAATCAAAAAGCTTTAAGCTGGAATAATCTATATCCTGGCTTATCGGAAGAATCATTTGTATTGTTTTTAGAAAACTTCTCAGACGCTGCTTCAGTCATTAATAAGGAAATTGATTATGAAACGGCCAGCATTTCTATTGAGTCGGACGAAGATTTAAATATTAACGGCACAACTGTTTCCATTACTTACGAGTCTTTTTACGAAATTTATGAGGAAATCGATGGTCAGTCACAATCCTTTAGCCAAAGGATATTAAGCGATTCCAATTTACAAAGAGAAGAATTCGTAAATATAGGTAACGTACTCATCCCTGTTTCAAGTAACCGTAATGGTGCCTTTACGCATTTGGCTTATATCTTAAGGGCTACAAAACGAGGTTCTGTCTTTGGTAATACAAATCGGGGTTATGTAACCCTTCAGATACAACTTGAAAACTCATCATGGAATATTAGTCATGCTTCCCTTTCCGCTACAACCAATTTAGGGGCTCAAAGCCAAAATTTTACCAATCTCAACGTAGTAGACAACACGCTCACATTTCCACAATTTTTGGTTAATAAATTCAGGACCATCAGTAATTTAACCCTGAATATTTTCTTTGCCAACGGTAGAGAATCAACCTTGGAATTAACCCCTGTTCCGGTAAATACGAATATTACAGGAATACTAACGTTGAAAACCATTAAAGAACCAATTCCCGGTGATGGTGATGACGCATCAGGCGAAGAGCCGGTTTCGGGAAAACATTTCGGGCTGAAAAAATTAGGTGTGGCAGAATACATGAAAGTAATACAGACTGTGCACGCTTATGTGCCCGGAGAAGTTTCAAACATTGAGAACGTCATGGCAAGCGAGCTTCGCCATAAATCAATAAATGAACTTTCCCGTACCGAAGAAACCGTAACAACAACTAAATCTCAGGAACTCGAGAAAATAAGTGATACCAATAAAGTCAACCGTGCAGAAATGCAAACCGAAGTGGCCAGGGAATTGGAAAAGCAACAAACTTTCCAGGCGCATGCTAACTTTAGTTATAATGGTGGTTGGAAAATTGACCTGGGAACTTCTTTTGCTACAACCAATTCACAATTGGTAAGCAACAGGCAAACAGTATCAAAAGCTCAGGAGATTACAGAACGCGCCATGGAGCGGGTTCAGTCAAAGATAACAGAGGAAAGGATAATGAAAATTATCCAGGAAGTATCTTTAACCAATGTGCATGAATTTGACAATCGTGGCGGAGGAACGGTTACCCCGCAACACATTACCGGAGTTTACAGATGGGTCGATAAAAAAATGAAAAATCAAATCTTCAATTATGGTAAGCGCACCATGTTTGAATTTATGATTCCCGAACCGGCAAAATTACACCGTCTTGCGTATGCAAATGTAGATACACTAAAACCACCTGTTGACCCCAGAAAAGCAGATGCACCGCATACGATGGCAAACGCAAACAGTGTAAACAGTACACTATTAGAATATTGGGCTGGAATTTACAGTGTAAATCTGATCACTATCTTGCCTAACACCAAGCAAATTATACACACAGCAACGGCTGTGCCAAATACCGATGGTGATTTTATAAACCCAAGTTCTTTACAGATTCCTGAAAACTATGTGGCAAAGAATGGCACTTTTGTTGGTACATCTTCCCGTAACAGAGGAGGTGGCTGGGATGGTGCCCGTTACTCCTCATTATATTGTACGAATTTAAAAGGGGACATGAGAGGAAACTCTGCTTATGGCAGTATCAGCTTTAATTTTTCAGAAACCGGACTGAATGTAAGCGGTGAGTATGAATTCAAAGTTTCAGGTCACAACGTTGATAATTATAATGTTAAGGCAACTTTGAATTGTGAGTTAAGTACCGAATATATCAACGCCTGGAAGCTGGAAAACTTCAATTTAATAATAGAAGCCTACACGAAAGCTTTCGACGAGTATAAAGCGGAAAAAGCAGCCATTGAGGCCGAAAGAAAAGCCAATGAAGACAACCAAAAGGATTCCCAATCCAATTTTTACAGAATTATAGAAGCAGATGTTATCAGGCACAACTGCATTGCTTATCTGTTACAGAATTACCTTACAGCAATTGGAAGGGATTTTACAGAGGGAGATCAAATGTTAAACTTCAAGGTAAACCTGAGTGATGATCTGGACAAATACGCTGCAACCGCCAAATTTTTAGAGCAGGCTTTTGAGTGGAGTATTATGGATTATACTTTCTATCCTTATTATTGGGCAGACCGTAAAATGTGGCAGGAAATGTATTTAACCGAGAATATGGACGTCCTTTTCAGAAGTTTCCTTCAGGCAGGTTTGGCCCGTGTAATTGTAACGGTAAAACCAGGCTTTGAAGAAGCGGTGCAATACTTCCTGACAACCGGTGAAGTTTGGATGGGAGGCGAATCTCCAATTATCGGTGATCCTTTGTATGTAAGCATTGTACAGGAAATGCAGGATCCGGTAGGAATTCCGCAAGGCAATTACTGGATTACCAGGATTCCGACCACGCTTACGATCTTACAGGCCAAATCAACCGGACTCGAAGTGGACCAGCCTTTACCAATTTTCCCTGAAGCTCATCCTGAGAATTGTGAAAACCCATCAGAACTGGAAACGGCTACTGTATTTGTGGCTAATGATGTACAGTTAGCGGGCACTGACAGACCGACTACTTTGCATTCTAATTCGTAAAACTTTAATAAATAGGTGGTGTATTAGCTAATACACCATCTATTATTTTAATAAAATGATATATGGAAGAGACACATTCTTTAAATAGATTAAACAATGTAAACCGTTTGGGGTTAAATGATACTAACAGAAATGCTAATAATGATGCCGCTGATTCAGGCGGTCCTACGCCTACCATTTCGTATAAAGATAAGCCCGAAGCAGCTGAAGTAGGGAAGGCAACGCAAATTGATTTTTTGGTTAGTGGAGAATCAAGATGGTATAAGAACAATATCACCATCGAGTTGTTGAATGAAAATAAAGAATTATCATTTTCTAAAACTAAATGGGAAAATGTAGATTATGAATTTACATTATTAACAAAAGTTACCTCTAGCAAACCGGGTCAATATAAAATACAATTTAAGGCTGATAAAAAACTAACAAGTATCCTTTATATTGAATCAAAATACTTAACTTTAGAAGAACCAACGGTAGTCAGTGATACTAAAGTTACTTACACAGATGAACAGAAGGCCAAACTGATTACAACAGTATATGGCGAGTCCGCAGGAGATGAAAATTTAATGGTTAATATTCCGTGGATTTACTATAATTTGACTAAAACTAACTTTAATAAATTATCCAGGTCGTCATTTTACGCCAATAGAAATAGTGAACCCGAAAAAACACGTTACGGGATTTGTATGTATTATTTAGGTCAAGGAGATGATTTTAAAGAACATAGTTCTGCAACAGAAACCAGAGGAAAAAAGATAAAGGACTATTGTGTAGATTCAAATTCTGAATTTGTGAATTGGTATAAACGTGATTTAGATATCATCAAGGCTTTTTTTGAAAAGCATATTTTCAATGCTGAAAAAGTGCTAAATCCTTATTATAAGTGGGATGGTCAAGGGTATTATGGTGATATGAATATCAGAATGTATGATAATGAGAAAACTAAATGGGCCAAGGCATCACAATATTTTCATTTACAAAATAAAGGATATGTCAAAAATAGATATGTGAAAGAAATAATTGCTTATAACAGATGGGATAAGGATGCAACAACATATTTATGTGATGATAAATCAATTGAAAAATACTTTAAAGACAACCCAACAGCACTTCCAAAGTATGAAGAGGGTAAGTGTACTTCAGGAAAAAATAAGGTGCTTTGTAATAAAGATGAAAAAAATGCAATACCAGGCGTACATTTTCGAAAAGACAGATAGCATAAAAAAATTAAGTTATGTGATATTGTCTTTTTGTTTTTTGTTTTTTTTAGGTTGCAAAAGAAACACAGAAAAAGAAAATCATATAAAAAAAACAAATGCTAAATATGTAATTATTAAACAGGAAAATTGCCTGTTTAAAGTTTATAACTCTCCATTAGACAGCCTATTTTCTTCCATAGACTCTGTATGCATTGAGCACAAAGGCAAAATACAAACGATTGACCTTACTAAAAAAGGGATGACATTTTTAACT
>CALRKC020000055.1:0-9768 GCA_943367895.1 Erythrobacter sanguineus
TCCTAAAGGCGTTTCCCATCAGCAATATGCCGTAACGTCGTCGAATAAATTGGCAGATATGCTAAGTGACATCTTGAACGGTATGCAGATGTCAATGTCCGGAATGGGTGCAGGAAAGCCTAAACCAGGTAAGGGTGAGGGGGAAGGAATGCAACTCCCGGACATTATAATGAAGCAGGGCGAACTGGGAGAGAAGATGAAACAGGGGATGAAGCCAGGGGACAAGCCCGGAGATAAACCTGGCGATAAACCTGGTGACAAACCTGGTGATAAGCCCGGAGATAAAGCTGGTCAGAAGCCCGGAGACAAAGGCAAGCCGGGTCAGGGCAGTAAAGGTGCACAGGGTGGAAAGGACGGCAAAGGCGATTCCGAAGGGGAGGCTGAGGACGGCGAAGGCAATGCTAAAGCCATTATGGATATTTACAAAGAGCAGAGGCAGCTCCGCGATGCGCTACAGAAAGAGCTTGAGAAGAACGGTATGGGCGGTGCTGGACAACGAACGCTCGATCAAATGAAAGAAATAGAGAAACAGTTGTTGAATAAAGGGTTTAAGAATGACGTCCTACAGAAAATCCTTAATGTGAAACAAGAGCTTTTGAAGCTCGACAAAGCCATACAGGAACAGGGAGAGGAGAAGAAGCGGCAGTCACAAACCAACAAAAAGGAGTTCAATAACCAAACCAGCGCCTTAAGTCCTGCTTTACAACAATATTTGAATAGTGTAGAGATATTAAACAGACAAAGCTTACCTTTGCGCTCCAATTTTAACCAGAAGGTTCAGGAATATTTCAGGAAAGATGATTGAGTTTAATTATGAGACTGCGTTTGAGCTTACAAATGAAGAGTCGTACAGGCGTTGGCTTAGTTCAGTAATTGAATCTGAGAATAAGAAGCAGGGCGATATCAACTACATTTTTTGTGATGACGACTATCTGCACAGGATCAATGTGCAGTATTTGCAGCATGATACCTTGACAGATATTATAAGCTTTGATTACTCGTTGGGCAGCGAACTGAACGGCGATATATTTATCTCTGTCGAAAGGGTGCAGGATAATGCGGCCGATTTTAATGTATCTTTTGACGATGAGTTGAAAAGGGTTATGGCGCATGGGGTATTACACTTCTGCGGATACAAAGACAAAACAGAACAAGATGAAGTTTTAATGCGTGAAAAAGAAGATGAGAAAATCATGATGTTCCACGTGGAACGTTGATTGTTTTAATCGTTTAATATGTTTCACGTGGAACAATAAGAAAGATGAGCATGTTTCAGGATGAATATGATGTAATTGTTGTGGGTGCCGGCCATGCAGGTTCGGAGGCCGCTGCTGCCGCCGCAAACCTGGGTTCGAAAACGCTGTTGGTTACAATGAGTTTGCAGAATATAGCGCAGATGTCTTGTAATCCGGCAATGGGTGGCATAGCAAAAGGGCAAATCGTTCGCGAGATTGATGCGCTTGGAGGCTATTCCGGAATTATTTCAGACAAGACGGCAATACAATTCAAGATGCTCAACAAGTCCAAAGGACCTGCTATGTGGTCACCGCGTGTGCAGAGTGACAGGATGCGTTTTGCGGAAGAATGGCGATTAATGCTGGAGCAGACACCCAATCTCGACTTTTATCAGGAGATGGTTAAAGGTTTGATTATTGAAAACGGCAAAATAAAGGGTGTAACGACTTCTCTTGGCGTTGAAATCAGGTCTAAAGCTGTGGTGCTAACGAATGGAACCTTCCTCAATGGGTTAATCCACATCGGTGAAAAACAGTTTGGCGGCGGAAGGGCAGGCGAGAGTGCCGCATTTGGAATAACAGAAGACCTCGTCAAAGTGGGTTTTGAATCCGGAAGAATGAAAACCGGTACACCGCCCAGGGTCGATGGAAGATCGTTGGATTATTCAAAAATGAACGAAGAAAAAGGAGATGAGAGACCAGACAAATTTTCGTATTCCGACTTAACGAAGCCGCTGAAGTTCCAAAAGTCCTGTCACATGACTTATACTTCCGATCTGGTTCACGACATACTACGGGAAGGGTTTGACCGCTCCCCGATGTTTAATGGGAGAATTAAAAGTATTGGCCCGAGATATTGTCCTTCTATCGAAGATAAGATCAACCGATTCGCGGACAAAGAAAGACACCAGCTTTTTGTTGAGCCGGAGGGTTGGAATACCGTGGAAGTTTATGTAAACGGCTTTTCGACGTCTTTGCCTGAAGACGTACAATTTAAGGCGTTGCGAAGTGTTGTCGGTTTTGAAAAAGTGAAGTTTTTCAGACCGGGTTATGCTATTGAATATGATTATTTCCCACCGACACAGCTGAAACATACGCTGGAAACCAAGTTGGTTGACGGCCTGTATTTCGCCGGACAGATCAATGGAACGACCGGATATGAAGAAGCGGCTTCGCAGGGATTGATGGCGGGAATCAATGCGCATTTGAAGATTAATGAGAAGGAACCATTAATTTTAAAGCGTGACGAAGCCTATATCGGCGTCCTGATTGATGATCTGATAACAAAAGGCACTGAAGAGCCTTATCGCATGTTTACATCGCGTGCTGAGTACCGTACGCTTTTGCGTCAGGACAATGCAGACTTCAGGCTCACGCCCAAGTCGTTTGAAATAGGCCTTGCTTCCGCAGAAAGGATGAAGCGTATGGAATACAAGTTTCGTGAGTCAGAGAAACTTGTCAATTTCTTTAAAGAAACCAGTATTTCGGTAGCTGAAGCGAACCCGATACTGGAGGCGAAGGAAAGCGCGTTGGTTAACCAGTCTGATAAAATGTTCAAGATCTTTTCGCGTCCGCAAATCGATCTTGAAGATGTCATGAAATTTGAAAAGGTTAAGGAATACCTAAGTCAAAATGATTTGGACAGGGAAGTGCTGGAACAGGCGGAAATTCAGGTGAAATATTCCGGCTATATTGACAAGGAACGAAACAATGCTGATAAACTGACAAGACTTGAGGACGTGAAAATCCCTGAGAATTTCGATTATAACAAAATTAAATCGATGTCAATTGAGGCCAAACAGAAATTAAGTAAGATTCGTCCCGTTACCATTTCCCAGGCATCAAGAATCAGCGGCGTGTCGCCAAGCGATATTTCGGTACTGTTAATTTATATGGGAAGGTAAGCTATGTTTCACGTGGAACCAAAAATGAAAACCCTTGCTATTCGCGGTCTGATTGCGTTTTCTTCGCTGATTTTAATTATCTCGTGTGCTACAAGAAACAAGATGGTGATTAACGAATACGTCGTGTTGCCTGAGGGAAAAAGGGTTGTGGGTAATACGAGCCCGCTCAACGCTTTCATATTTGAAACGCTCCAAAAGCCGATTAGCTTTCAGGTATTCCTCACAGAGAAATATAAGACCGACAATTTAAAAGATCCTGAATTCTGGGTAGTAATTGACGGATCACGGTATAAAGTTCTGGTCTATGACAATGCAGATCTTGAAAAGTACTTTCATGTGTCAGATTTTATACAGACCAATTTCGATACAGATGCTGAGAATTCAGCACGCCCGAATTTTATCGCGGTTTCTATGATTAACGATCATAACGAAGACTGCCTGACGGAAAATTCACTTTATTATAATGTCGCGGTAAACTACCTGAAAACACTAAAACAAGAATATTATAAACGCTGATGGATTTAAATAATCTCAATCATTTCCTCAAAGTAAAAGACCATTCCGTTTCCGGAGAAACATTTGATTTGTATCGCGATTCAACGCTGGACATGCTGGTTACTTTCCCCAAACCAGAAGGGGCAGCCCTGGGCAGGTACTACGAAAGTGAGGATTATATTTCGCATACGGATAGCAAACGATCGTTATTTGAAAAAGCTTACCACATCGTAAAAGCAGCAGCGCTGAAAAATAAAGTTGCGTTGGTTGGTAGTTTCGGCAGGTCTAAAGGAAAGTTGTTGGATATCGGTGCGGGCACAGGAGATTTCCTGATGACCGCAAAGGGTGCCGGTTGGGAGGTTATTGGCATTGAACCAAATGCGAAAGCAAGAGAAGCTGCCAAACAAAAGGGCGTGGGTTTCGTTGAAAACGAGGAAGCTCTTGACGACAATACTTTCGACGTTATTACGATGTGGCATGTGCTGGAACACGTTCCGGATGTAAATAAACAAATTGCGGAATTAAAAAGATTGATAAAACCTAATGGAACCGTCGTTATCGCGGTGCCGAACTTCAACTCATTTGACGCAAAGTATTACGGCGACTTTTGGGCGGCGTATGACGTACCACGTCATCTCACCCATTTTTCAAAAACAGCCATTAAAATACTTTTCGAAGAACAGGGATTTCGGCTGGAAAAAGTGCTCCCAATGAAATACGACGCATTTTACGTCAGCTTACTTTCGGAAAAATATAAAAATGGCAAAATGAATTTTGTCAGCGCTTTTTTTATAGGATTGCGTTCTAATTTAAAAGCAAAGCGAACTATGGAATATTCGTCACATATTTACTTACTGAAAAGCATCAAAAACTAATATAAGAAGCGCTGCCGCCTTAAACGTCACTAAAACGCGTATTGATATCAAACAAAATAAAACATCGCTCAAAACGCCTTATTTTAATCCGATTCCAATAGTTAAAAACGATAAACAAGCGATTTTTCATAACGTAAGCTTATACGGCGTCACTTTCCAAAATCACAATAACCAATCATAAAATTTGCTACTTTTGGCAACGAAAAAATAATCAAAGAACTAATGAAAAAAACAATTGCAATTTTTGCACTCGCTGCGTTAACAGCTTCCTGTAATAAAGAAGAGATCAAAAGTCAATCTGCAGGTTTGAAAACAGCCTGTGTCGATACTGAGAGCCTAATGAAGGAGTATACCGAGGCGAAAGACCTTACCGAAAAATTTAAGGCAAAATCGGAAGTCGAAGGCAAAAAGCTTGATGAAGCCCAAACCCGCTTCAATATTGAAGTAGAAAATTTCAAGAAGAACGCCAAAGCAAATGGTCCTGAATGGTACCAGCAAAAAGGTGCAGAACTACAGCAGGCTGAGCAGCAAATCCAATACGCAGCGCAGCAAATCGATGCGAGATTGCGTCAGGAACAAGGGGCTGAAATGGATACGCTTGTAAAAAGCATCAAGAAATTCATCACCGAATACGGCAAGAAAAATGGTTACGACTACATCTATGTTTCCGGTGATGGCGGCGCACTGTTATACAACAAAGAAAGCTACGACATCACAAAAGACATCGTAAAATTGCTGAATGAAAAGTACGAATCAGCCGACAAAAAAGAGGCAACAACCACAAAGAAACCCGAAGCTAAAAAGTAATATCCGATAAGGATATTACTTAGGCTTTGGCCTTCATTAACCAGTTTTTCATAGATACTTCGTTCTCGATAATGCCTTTCAGGTCTGAAATGGCAACGCGGTCCTGTTTCATGCTGTCACGGTGGCGTATTGTTACCGTTTTGTCTTCCAGAGTCTGGTGGTCAACGGTAATACAGAACGGTGTTCCTAAAGCATCCTGCCTTCTGTAACGTCTCCCCACGGCGTCTTTTTCATCGTATGCCATATTGAAGTCCCATTTGAGGTCTTCAATGATTTCGCGGGCGATTTCAGGCAGTCCATCCTTCTTAACCAATGGTAAAACGGCCGCTTTTGTGGGTGCTAAAACGGACGGAAGTTGCAATACGGTTCTTACAGAGCCATCTTCCAAAGTTTCCTCTTTCAAAGAGTTGGAAAATACGGCCAGGAACATACGATCGAGCCCTACGGAAGTCTCTACCACATATGGGGTGTAATTTTTATTTTCTTCGGTATCGAAATACTGCATCTTTTTACCTGAATATTCTTCATGGGCTTTCAAATCAAAGTCGGTACGCGAATGAATTCCTTCTAATTCCTTGAAACCGAACGGGAAGTTGAATTCAATGTCAGCTGCGGCATTGGCATAATGTGCCAGTTTCTCGTGGTCGTGGAAACGGTAGTTCTGTTTTCCCAGTCCTAAAGACAAATGCCAGTTCAAACGCGTTTCTTTCCAGTATTCGTACCACTTCATTTCGTCTCCCGGCTTTACGAAGAACTGCATTTCCATCTGCTCGAATTCGCGCATGCGGAAGATAAACTGCCGCGCAACGATCTCGTTACGGAATGCCTTACCTGTTTGTGCAATTCCGAACGGAATCTTCATACGACCCGACTTCTGTACGTTCAGGAAGTTTACGAAAATCCCCTGAGCGGTCTCCGGACGAAGGTATAAGTCCATCGCGTTTTCTGCGGAAGCGCCTAACTTCGTACCGAACATTAAGTTAAATTGCTTAACATCAGTCCAGTTGCGTGAGCCGGTTTCAGGATCTGCAATTTCGAGTTCTTCGATCAACGCTTTTACATCATCTAAATCACCCGAACCTAAGGAACGGCCCATACGCTCAAGAATTTCCTTCTTTTTGGAAAGGTATTCCATGACACGTGGATTGGTCGATTCATACTGAGCCCTGTCAAACGAATCCCCAAAGCGGGCAGCCGCTTTCTCGATTTCTTTCTCAGCTTTCTGGTTTAATTTCTCCGCATAATCCTCAATAAGGACATCGGCACGGTATCTTTTCTTTGAATCCTTGTTATCGATCAGCGGGTCGTTAAACGCATCTACGTGCCCGGAAGCTTTCCATGTCGTCGGGTGCATCAATATCGCGGCATCAAGACCAACGATATTCTCGTGCATCTGTACCATCGACTTCCACCAGTATTCACGGATGTTTTTCTTGAGTTCAACGCCATTCTGCGCATAATCATATACCGCGCTTAAACCATCATAGATTTCGCTTGACGGAAAAATATATCCGTATTCCTTTGCGTGCGAAACCACGTTCTTAAATAAATCTTCCTGTTTTGCCATAGTGTTGCAAAAATATGTAGTTTTTCTTAAAACGGGAACAATTCCGTTAAAAATGCCATTTACAAAGTAAAGCGCTTATTACTAGTAAGTTTTCAACATAAATTTTGTGAAATATTACGCATTTTACGTAAAAAAGCTACTTCAGCATTCATTATTTTTATACAAAAAAATTTGCGTACCATGTTTGCCAACCTGATTAACCTGCTTTTTCCGAAAGTCTGCTGTGGCTGTAAAGGAATATTGTTACAACACGAGAACGTGATTTGCACCGTATGCCGGCACGAAATCCCTTTGACAGAATTCTACCGGAATCCTGAAAATGAGGCTTTAATGAAGTTTTATGGGAGGCTTCCCGTGGAACATGCCTCATCGTTTATGTATTTTAATAAAAAAGGCATCGTACAGGAGATGATACACAGTCTGAAATACCGGGGTCACGAGGAAATCGGCACGGTAATCGGCAGATGGTATGGCGAGGACCTCAAAACCATTGCGCTGAATGAGAAAATTGATGCGATTATCCCGGTTCCATTGCATCAGAAACGATTAAGGCAGCGCGGTTTTAATCAGGTGACCACCTTTGGAAAAGCGCTTTCCGAAAAACTGGAAGTAGCCTATGACGCTTCGGTTTTGGTAAGGAATATTTATTCTGAAACACAATCCAGGAAAAATATGGCACAGCGGGACTTTGAAAAGGAGAATGTGTTTGACGTTTCATTCACTGAAAAGCATTTCAACAAGCATTTTCTGCTTATAGATGATGTGCTGACAACCGGTGCCACGCTGGAGTCCTGCGGAAAAGCCATCCTGAAGATCCCCGGCGCAAAACTGAGTATTGTTACGATGGCAATGACGCATTAGCAGAAGGTCAGATCATCAGTTGAAAGATCGGAAGACTGTTAACTTAAGAGATACGTAAATAAAAAAGATGGAATTGAATGCGCTTTCGAACTTCAAATTTTGCGAAATTCCAAACTCAATATATTTTCTTAAAACATTTCGCCAACACTAAATATAATCGTTATTTTGTGTCAGTAAAAAAACACGTGTTGAAAAAGAGAATTCCTATACTGTTCGGTTTGTTGGTTTTAGTAACAGTAAGCTGTGCCAAAAGAGGCACGATTACCGGTGGCCCAAAGGATACAATTGCCCCGGTACTGGAACGGAGCGAACCTAAAAACGGTAGTGTCAATTTTAATGGAAAGACAATAAAGCTTTATTTTGATGAGTATGTCAAGCTCAAGGACGTAAACAAACAGCTGGTGGTCTCGCCACCAATGAATTCCAATCCGGACATCACACCGACCGTTGCCAGTAAATTCATAAATATCCGCATTACCGATACCTTGAAGCCCAATACAACCTATAGTTTTAATTTCGGGCAGAGCATCCAGGACAATAACGAGGCCAATCCTTATCCGCAGTTTAAGTATGTGTTTTCCACCGGAAGCTATATTGATTCACTGAAGATTGAAGGCGACATCAGGGATGCTCTGGAAACCAAAACCGACAATTTCGTAAACGTAATGCTCTATGAAATGGATGAAAACTACAATGATTCCATTATTTATAAAGAAAAGCCAAGGTATGTAACCAATACGCTGGACAGCCTTACGAAGTTTAAGATTGAAAACATAAAGGCGGGTAAATACCTGCTGATTGCTTTAAAGGACAACATTGCCAATTATAAGTTCGATCCTAAAAAAGACAAGATTGCATTTCATTCGGAACCCATAACTTTGCCTTCTGACCAGCAGTATACACTGGAATTGTTTAATGAGGTTCCGGTTTTTAAAGCCAATAAGCCGGCACAGGCAGCAGGTGGAAGATTGTTGATGGGTTACGAGGGTAATCCACGAAACATTAAGACAACTATTAAGAATGGGAATGAGATTATCCCTTCCATCGTAACCCGTTTCCCGGACAAGGATTCGGTGCAGGTGTGGTTTAAGCCTGTAAAAGCAGATTCCATCAGTGTCAATGTGATGAAAGATAATTTCATGAAGGATTTTATCGTAAAGATCAAAGGCCAGAAACCGGATTCGCTCAGCATCAGCGCTTCCAACAATGGCACAATACATCCAAGGCAGGATTTTAGTTTGAAATTATCGACCCCATTGATCAAATCAGACACAACGAAGATCAGTATTACCGACGCCAATAATGGCAAGATTCCTTTCACCACAGCCTATGACGAATTTGAACAGCGTTTAAAATTGGTGTTCAAAAGGGAAGAAGAGAAGAAGTATACAGTTACGTTGCTTCCGGGTGCCGTGACCGATTTGTTCGATGTTGCAAACGATACATTGAAGTATGGCCTGTCTACCAAAAAATTATCGGAATACGGAAACCTCATGATCAACCTCAAAAACGTAAAACAGTTTCCGGTAATTGTACAGCTGACTGATGAAAAAGGAAAAGTCCTCGCCCAGGAGTATTCGGAAAGTTCTCCGAAAGTTGAATTTATCGGACTGGAGCCCAATAAATTTGTGCTTCGCGTGATTTATGATGCCAACAATAATGGCGAATGGGATACGGGCAGCTTTATGGAAAGAAGGCAGCCCGAGGAAGTGATTTATTTTGGCACGCCATTGGAAGTACGCTCTAACTGGGACGTGATGGAAGACGTCGATCTTGGCGGCTAAATTATATTAATAACATCAAACACAATAACATGAAAAAATCGTTAAGCATTATCACCTTCCTATTGGTACTTTGCTCCATGTCTGCGCAGAAAGTACAACCGAAACTGAATCTCGTCATCGGTGAGACCTATTACCAGAACATGAATGTCGCCGCCGAAATCGAGCAGCGTTTTGGCGGTCAGGATATGAAAATGAGCATGGCCATGGATATGAAGATATCCTGCAAGGTAACCGCTGTTG
>CALRKC020000056.1:0-9624 GCA_943367895.1 Erythrobacter sanguineus
GAAAGCAAATGGAATGACATCAAGATCGTATTGGAATACGGAATGCTTTCCGAGCCAAAATTCTACGAAAAGGCAGGTGCTTTCACCTTGTATCCAACGGTTGGCGGTAAATTTTTCACCCTCGATGAATTAAAGGAAAATCTCAAGGAAAAACAGACTGATAAAGACGGCAAACTGGTGTTGCTGTATGCCGGAAATAAGGACGCGCAGCACAGTTATATCGCTGCCGCAGAAGAAAAAGGCTACGAAGTTTTACTGCTTGATTCACCCATTGTATCGCATTTGATCCAGAAACTCGAAGGCGACAACAGTGACCTTACGTTCGTTCGTGTCGATTCCGATCATATTGACAACCTGATCAAGAAAGAGGACACCGCGATTTCAAAACTTTCTGACGAGGAAAAAGAAACACTGAAAACGATTGTACAGGGCGTTGCCCCGCAACCAACCTACAGCGTACAACTCGAAGCACTGGACAGCCAGGCAGCACCATTCCTGATTACGCAACCGGAATTCATGCGCCGTATGAAGGAAATGAGCCAGACAGGCGGCGGTATGTTCGGAATGGGTAACATGCCGGAGATGTACAACCTTGTTGTGAATACCAATTCCGAGCTGGCTACGGCCATCCTTGAAAACAAGGATGACGCGATACGCGCCGGGTTGGTTAAACAAGCACTGGATCTGGCAAGATTATCACAAAACCTGCTGAAGGGTGAAGAACTGACTGCTTTTGTTAAACGCAGTTTCGAGATGATCAAATAATTTTACCCATTCTCAAATAAAATTGGGAATACAACCTGTCGGCAGCGCGTCGACAGGTTTTTTTTTTTGGATTACTGTGAAATAACTTCGTTTCGCGGTATTTTGTACCTTGCAGACACTTTCACATTCTTAATTTTAAATTCGTAATTCCTGATGACGCTCCACATAGAAACCCCCGCCTTATTATTCTCAGCAACCTCATTAATATTGCTGGCCTATACCAATCGATTCCTGACGATCGCTACCATAGTACGCGGCCTCCGACAACACTATGAGCAAAAGGAAAGCGCCAAGACATTACTCGAAATCAGGAACCTGAACCTGAGGCTCACACTCATCCGCTACATGCAGATGTTCGGGGTTTTGAGCCTTTTTCTTTCTGTGTTCGCCATGCTGTTGTTGTTTCTCGAGCAGCAGACGGCGGGTATCTATCTTTTTGCGCTTAGTATGTTGTGCCTGTTGATTTCGTTGGGAATTTCATTTTGGGAAATTAGTATATCGGTTACTGCACTTCGGTTGCATCTGAGTGATCTTATCGACAAGGAGTCGGAAAAGCAGTAAATTTCCTCTAAAAATAATTGCATTTTTCGACAAAGCGTAAGGTATTTTTTTATTAATTTGATTCCGTGGCAATCAATAGTTAAAAACCAAACACAGAATACTGACAGTTTGCGTAAAATTTTATGAAACTGTCAAAACGCAATACTTATGATTACAGTGGTTATTGCCGAAGATCATCAGGCGATGCTCGACGGTATCAGGTTATCCCTAAAGCCTGAAAATGACATTAGTATCATCGGGGAAGCCAGTGATGGCGAGATGCTGTTAGAAATAGTACGTGAAAAAAAACCTCTTGTCGTGGTGACAGATATCCGTATGCCGAAATGTGATGGCATCACCGCCACACGATTGCTAAAAAAGGAATTCCCTGAAATAAAGGTCATCGCGTTCAGCATGTTTGACCAGCCCATTGCGGTGTCGCAGATGAAAGATGCCGGTGCTTCGGGTTATCTTATGAAAAGTTCTTCTGTTTTCCTTGTGCAAAAAGCCATCAGGGCTGTATATCATGGACATACCTTTTTTGATGATGCCATCATTGCGAATGATGCCATTGTACATGTGAACGATCTTTTAAGTACCAGGGAAAAGCAAATCCTCAGGATGATTGGTGATGGGAAGACGACGGAAGAAATCAGTGGTGAACTTTGTATCAGCAGTGAAACGGTAAGCACACACCGAAAGAATATCCATAAAAAAATGAACCTCCATGGGAAATCAGACCTCATCCGGTATGCCATTGAGAGCAAATATGATTTCTGACCGACACCTGAGATAGTCAAGACCGCTAGCTGCTTCTGCCGGAAAACCGGAAAAATACGTGAGGTATCTTTATAAAAAAAGCCCAGCTGTATCACGAAATCGAAGAATGCAGTGCCAGGACAATAAAAGCGCAGCGCAACATTTCTTAAAACAGGCCCCACACGCTTCCCACTTTCCTGTTCTTTTACCGGACTAACTGTTGCACGGCTTCGAACAATGTATCCGCCTTAAGCGGTTTTGAAAGATAATCGTTCATCCCGATTTCCTTTACACGGATTTTGGTTGCTTCCATCACATCTGCAGTCAGCGCGATAATCGGTATCCCGGCATTTTCGGCACCTGCTTCGCCATTTCGGATGGCTATTGTTGCTTCATAACCATCCATAACCGGCATTTGCAAATCCATCAGCACGATATCAAATTTCTCATTTTTAAAAGCTTCAAGGCATTCTTCTCCATTTCCGGCATAGCTTACGGTGGTGTTGAGCCACTTTTTTGTAATGGTCTTGACCACAAGCTGGTTGATGGCATTGTCCTCGACGACGAGAATATTCTTCCCGCCGAGATCAAACCCTTCGACAGCGGCTACCGGCGCAGGAGCAACAATATCTTCGACTACATCGAATTCCAGTTTTAACTTAAACACGCTCCCTATGCCCACTTTGCTGTTCATTTCAATAACGCCCCGCTGCATGTCGACCAATGTCTTTACGATGTAAAGTCCGAGGCCCAGGCCACCAAACTTCCGCTTGTTGTTGATATTATCCTGGGTAAATGAATCAAAAATACTATCAATCTTTTCTTTGGCAATCCCGACACCCGAGTCTGAAATCGTAAGCAAAAGGCTCAGCTTTCCATTGGCAGTAACCGCTTCCGCCTTGAAACGTACAAAACCCTCGACGGTAAACTTGAATGCATTATTCAAAATATTATTGATGATTTGCGCCAATCGATTACTGTCTCCCAAAACCAGCGCAGGGAAATGACCTTCTTCTGCAAATTGAAAACTGAGCTGCTGGTCATCAGCCTTTATCGCCGCATTTTCACTGATTTTCCGAAGCAATTTCGCGAGATCAAATTTACTCATCTCAAGGCGGAGCTCACTTTTCTGTATTTTCGAGAAATCCAGAATATCATTAATAGAACTCAGCAGGCTGTAGGAAGAATACTTAATCACCTGGCAGTTTTTCCTGATACTGTCGTCGTTGACTTCCCTGGAGATGGCATCAATCATGGTCATAATGGCATTTAAGGGCGTCCGCAATTCATGGCTGATATTAGAAAGGAAATACGATTTCAGTTCGCTCATTTCTTCCGCCCTGACCAATGCAAGTCGGTTCAGTTCTTCGCGCTCCCTTTTCAACTTCCTGATGAAATTCGCCATCGAAAGCGACAGAAAAATAACTTCAAGCCCTGTCCCGAATTTGGAACTGTTGTTGGTAAAAAAGGAGTTGGGCAGGACACTGAAATTATTCATGATAAAAATCACGAATCCCATTATCAGGAACAATACACCGGTCGTAAAGAATCCGTCGACTTTGCCTTTCCGGACATATATCGTAACTACCGACGAAATGATGAGTAATAACACCATTAGTCCGAGGATGTTCGCCATTGGATAAGCATATTCCATTCCGGACGGTACGAAAACGACAATACAAAACAGTATTGCAACCAATACGTATAAAAGCCGGTAAGCAGCATTTATTTTCCTGCTGTATTGCCTTATCTGAAGGAAATGCTGGGTGTACTTACCCAGAAACAACGTGGAAAAACAAGCAAAGATTAATACTGAATGATCTGAAAACCATCCGGCACCGGGCGTAACGTACTGATGGAAATAACCATCAAGCGAAAACTGCATCAGGGCTATAAAAAACACATAGGAGCTGTAATACAAAAAGCTTTTCTCCTTTAAGCCAAAGAAAAAGAAAAAGTAAATTATCGATGCAATGAAGAGGATTCCGTAGAAAATACCGAAGACAAGCTGTTCCAGAAAACCAATTTTCATCAGGCTGAATTCAGAGCGCAGTACCACCGGCATGTTAATGACCTCCCCATCACTTTTCAGGTTAATATAGCAACGCACCGTCTCGTGAGGGGCAATTTTCAATGGGAAAAGTGGCATCCTGTGCCGGAAACTGCGATCCTTAAACGGAATATTGTCACCACTTTTCATCTCGCTTAACTTCCCTTTTGAATCAATAGTGTATAAGTCGACAATATCCGTCACCGGCCGCGCGGTTTCAAAATAATATTCGAGTTGTTCATCCGTATCGTTCCGGACCGACACCCTAAGCCAATAGTTATTTTTGGTAAAGCCTATGTTGGTATTTTCACTTTCGAGCGGTACAAATTGTAGTTTGGCTGAGCCGTCCAGGACCTGCCTGATACTGAAATCACTGTCACCGGCATCTGCCAGCGAGGCATATTGATGCAAAGAGATGTATTCGGGAAGCGGTGTTTGCTTTGTAATAATGTATTGCGAAGTGCAGATCAACGGGAACAGCAGCGCAACGAAAAAATAAACGCGCCATAGGATAGCAGTATTGGTTTGCATAGGCTTTATGATTGTTATTGGTAGCAGTATTTACGCAAAAAACGATAACGCGGATTTAACGCAAAGATTCGATTGTATTGGCAGTCAATATTTTAAAACAAAAAATTGAATGATTGCCGGAAATTCCCGCAATCCAGCCAGCCTTTGAAAGTCGGCAGGCCTGCCCGAAATCCGTCACATTTAAACGATGAACCGACTTAAAAATTAGGATTGAGATTGTCTTACGCCGTACCTTTGCTAAAAATAGAATCATTCCCGGATTTTTATTATTTAATCATATTGTAACATTATCCTTACAATATCGTCAAAGCATCGACGTTAACCTGACGGAGTTACAATCAGCGAGTCATCATCAATCAATTTAAACCTTCACATACCTAATCAATTATCATGAGATTACTTATCCAGCTACTTTTAGCTACACTATTATCCCTGTTTTCGATGAAGGCAGTCGCACAGGAAAAATTCACCCTAAGCGGTACAATTTCGGACCACGAAGGCAATGAGACGCTTATCGGTGTAAACGTTTACATCAGCGAATTAAAGACCGGGGTGGCCACCAACGAATATGGTTTTTATTCGATCTCAGTCCCTAAAGGCGATTACACCATTATTATCAGTTATGTCGGTTACAGGCAGCAGTCAGAGAAAATCAGCCTGAATCAGGACATCAAAAAGGACATTAAGCTCGACAGCGATACCGCCGAGCTGGAGACCGTGACAGTGATTTCAGATAAAACGGCGACGAATATCCGCAAACCCGAAATGAGCACCAACAAACTTAGCATACAACAGATCCGCAAGATGCCCGCTGTCATGGGAGAAGTTGACGTACTTAAATCGATATTGCAATTGCCAGGGGTGACCAATGCCGGTGAAGGTTCTGCGGGTTTC
Source organism: Erythrobacter sanguineus (assembly GCA_943367895.1). Lineage (GTDB taxonomy): Bacteria > Bacteroidota > Bacteroidia > Flavobacteriales > Flavobacteriaceae > Flavobacterium. The sequence continues at coordinate 5,540 of CALRKC020000056.1, forward strand.
AATGTGCGTGGCGGATCCGCGGACCAAAACCTGATCCTGCTTGACGAAGCGACTATTTACAATTCTTCACATGTTTTTGGATTTTTTTCCGTCTTTAATTCAGATGCCATTAAGGACCTGAAACTATACAAAGGCGGTATACCCGCGCGTTTCGGCGGCCGTGTGTCTTCGGTGCTTGACATTTACCAGAAAGAAGGAAACAGCGACGGATTTCATATGAACGGTGGTATTGGATTTATTTCAAGCCGCCTTTTAGCCGAGGGGCCGATCAAGAAGGACAAAGGGTCTTTCCTGCTTGCAGGTCGTGGTTCTTATGCGCATTTGTTCCTAAAACTGGCGGACAACGAAAATTCGGCCTACTTCTATGACTTAAACACCAAGTTAAGCTATAAGCTAAACCAGAACAACAACCTTTTCCTTTCCGGGTACTTTGGGCGTGACGTGTTCAAACTGAACCAGCTTTTCAGCAATACTTATGGCAATACCGTTTTCAACCTGCGGTGGAACCATTTGTATTCAGATAAATTATTCTCAAACCTGTCTGCCATTTACAGCGACTATTATTATGGCCTGGACATTGATGCGCAAGGCCTTAAGTGGGAATCAGGAATCGAGAATTACAATGTTAAATATGATTTCAGGCATTATCTTACAGACAAAATGAAGCTCAGTTACGGCTTGAATGCCATTTATTACGAGTTCAATCCGGGAACTGTCAATCCAACCAACGAAGCCTCCGGAATCAACTACATGCAGCTGGACCGCAAATATGCATTTGAACCGGCAGTATATATCCAGGCAGAACAGGATATTACTGACAAGCTTTCGGTAAACTATGGCGTGCGCTACAGTATGTTCCACAGGTTGGGCGAACAGGCGATAAGCATTTATGAAAACAACCAGGCGGTAAACTTCAACGCTGATTTACAGATTTACGAAAAAGCCGATCCCATCGGCACAAAATACTACGGCAGCGGCAAGACGATTGCAAAATTTGACAACCTTGAACCCAGGGCCGCGATTGCCTATCAAATCAGCGACAACCAATCTATTAAGGCGAGTTACAACCGAATGAGTCAGTATCTGCATCTCATTTCAAACACCACGTCGGCAACGCCGCTGGACGTCTGGGCACCAAGCGACCAGTTCATCAAACCGGAAATACTGGATCAGGTAGCGTTGGGCTATTTCAGGAATTTCAGAAATGATGCTTACTCTCTCGAGGTGGAAACTTTTTACAAAAAAATCAAGAATCGGGTAGATTACATTGATGGTGCCGACCTTATTGCAAACAATAATATCGAGCAGGTCATCTTAAACGGACAGGCAAGGTCTTACGGATTGGAAGTATTGGTAAAAAAGAACGAAGGCAGACTGACCGGATTTGCGTCTTATACCCTTTCACGCTCCTAACAGAAAACGCCGGGAAGGACGGCTGCTGAAACAGGAATAAACAACAGCGACTGGTATCGTGCGGGTTATGATAAACTGCACAACCTTTCGCTGACAGGAAATTACAAACTGAACGAAAAATGGTCATTCGGCGGGATATTCACGTTACAATCAGGGCGTGCGGTAACCTATCCCAACGGGCAATATGTTTACGGCGGCGTGGTCGTTCCAACATATGAAGCAAGAAACAGCAGCGCATTGCCGGCCTACCATCACCTGGATGTATCGGCAACGTACATCCCAAAGCCGGACAGGAAAAAAGGCTGGCAGAGCGAGTGGGTGTTCAGTATCTACAACCTGTACAACCGTGCAAATGCCGCTTCAATGTCGTTTACGCAAAATGAAACTACCGGGGTAAATGAGGCCATCAAGCTTTCTATATTCGGACTGATTCCAAGTGTTACTTACAATTTCAAATTCTAATCATCATCATTATGAAAACAATCCATAAAAATATAAAATACATCCTGGTGCTTCTGGCGGTAATTTCGATAAGCAGTTGTGAAGAAGTCGTCGATGTCGACCTGAATACTGCCGCACCGAGACTTGTGATAGACGCTTCAATCGATTGGGTAAAAGGTACCGACGGCAGCGTCCAGAAAATCAAACTGACCACTACAACAGGATTTTACGATTCGGAAGTCCCGGTGGTTTCCAATGCTGAGGTTCGCATTAAAAACACCAATAACGACGTTTTTGAATTCATTGAGGAACCGGGTACCGGCGAATATATCTGCAATAATTTTGTCCCCCAGCTTGGAGAAACTTATGAGCTTACCGTAATTACCGGAGGCCAGACTTATGTTGCCACAGAAAAACTTTACGCCGCTCCCGACGTAGAGTCAGTAGAGCAGAATGATGAGGGTGGCGTTTCAGGCGATGAGATTGAGCTGAAGTTTTTCTTTCAGGATAATGGCGCCGAAGACAATTTCTACCTGACCGCCTTTGAAACCAGCATTACCGCTTTTCCGGATTACGATGCGTATGACGATGAATTCTTCCAGGGAAACCGGACCTTCGGTTTTTATTTGACGGAAGACCTGAAATCCGGTGACGAAACGACATTTTCGGTTTATGGCATCTCAGAAAGGTATATGAACTATATGACCATCCTTACCGAAATAACGGAAGGTGGCGGTAATCCATGGGGAGCACCTCCTACGAACATACGGGGAAATCTTGTAAACCAGACGAACAGCAGTAATTTTGCACTCGGTTATTTCCGATTGTCCGAAGTCTCAAAAATGGATTATACCGTACAATAAAATCAAAAATCCGCAGTTTAAAACTCTGTTTCCCTGCAGCTAAACTGCGTTCCGGATGACGGTTAATCGAGAAGTCACCGGGACAGCCAACGGGAAACCCGGACAAAATACAATCATCATCACCCGCTGCGCAGCCAAAATGTTTCGCTACGCAGCGGAAAAAAATCATCACAATCAAAATGAAAATCAAACGAACATCTTATTTCCAGGATCCGGATTCGGATAAAGCCTGGCTGGAAAACTGGGTTGAAAAACTCGAACGGTTAAACAACAGGCGTTACGAGCATATTACCGTTGAAACTTTATTGGGAAAGACGCATGTCTGGGGACTGAACACAGACGATACCTCACTTGAGGCCTTGGTCATTTTTCCCGGAGCCAGGACCACCGCCCTATTTTGGGATTTCGACCGTGGTCTGGACAAACTTGGTAAACAAATGAGGATTTATATGGTGGAGACTAATGGTCTGCCCAACCTCAGCGACGGATCCACACCGGACATCAAAGGGTTCGACTATGGCGAATGGGCTTCGGACGTGATGGACGCTTTGAAACTGCAGAATGCTTACGTGGCGGGCGCTTCATTTGGCGGATTAATCTGTATGAAACTCGCCATTTACGATCCTTATAAAGTCAAATCCGCTTTCCTGCTCAATCCCGGATGCCTGCAGCCTTTCTCCCTTAGTTTAAAAAACCTGTACTATAACCTGCTTCCGATTATCGCACCCGGCAGGAAAAACATCAGCAAATTTCTGGACAAAGCCATTTTCTGTAAACCACAACATATGCTTACGGAAGCCGCCGAAGAACTGCTTATAGATTACGAACTGTTTGCACTGACCCGTTTTAAGGATAATACTCAAAAACCATACGATATGGATCAGGAATTGCGGTTGGCGGAAGCAGATACTTACCTGCTGTTGGGCGACCGCGATTTGTTGTTCCCCTATCAAAAAACCATCCGGAATGCCAACGAAAAGCTGCCCAGACTAAAAGATATCAAGGTTTTTGGAAATGTGGGACACGGCATCGAGACTTACGCAAAGGCAATGGCTTATATCGGTAAGAAGATGAAAAGTGAAACTTTGGAGTTGGTGTGATAATAGTTAAATTTTAAATTCCAAATTTGGAATTTGGAATTTGGAATTTGGAATTTCAAATTTGCCTAATTGCTACCCCTTATTATACTTAGTCCGATATTCAATTGGCGTCAAGCCGGTAATTTTCTTAAACACATCGCGGAACGCCTTCGTATCGGTATAACCCACGTCATACATTACCTCGGAAATATTCTTGCGGCTGGTTTCGAAACTGCGCTTTGCTGCTTCAATCTTTACACGCTGTATGTATTCGACTACCGTATTGCAG
>CALRKC020000057.1:0-9520 GCA_943367895.1 Erythrobacter sanguineus
TAACTGTGCAACCATAGATCCGCCACCGGAATAGCGGAATTCTTTCAGAGGCTCCGAATTGACGACGATCGGCCTGCTTTCTGCAATTGGATCGCCATTCAGAATTTCTGTAATCGATGGAAACCGTTCCTTGTCAGGTGTAAACCCGAAGTAAGACGATTGAGAAGTTCCCGCAGTGTGGCTTAGCAGCATCCGCAAAGTAACCGGTGTCGTTTTTGTAAAATCATTTTCCTTAATTTTCCAGGACGACAGGTAATTATTGATAGGTGTATCCAGGCCGAGTTTCCTTTGTTCTACCATTTCCAATGCAGCTGCCGCGGTGATAAGTTTGCTGATTGATCCTGCAGAAAACATTGTGTTGACGGTGACGGGTATTTTTTTAATCGTGTCTGCCCAGCCATATCCTTTTGCCCAATCAATTTTGAAATCCCTGATTACTGCAATGCTGAGCCCCGGAACATGGTAGGCTTTCATTCTCTCAATAATATTCCATCCGGGAAAGCCCTTTATTGGGACATAAGGCATCAGGTTGTTCTCGACCTCGATGATTTTTGGATTGATTTGCTTTTCCTGGCAGATTCCTGACGTTGTAAATGTTATGAGTAATAATAGGACAATCGATAAGTTACGCATGTTGATCAGATTAAATTCAGGGCAAAATTGCATTATTTGCGAATGCGAGTCGGGCCATTTCTTGATTTGGTACTAACTTAATTGTATTTTTTGTGCATGTTTTGCGATGTAATCTTTAGGCGTTACAGCTGTATTTTTCTTAAATGCCCTGTTGAAGGTGGTCTTTGAATTAAATCCGCAGTCCAACGCTATCGACAAAAGCGTATGTCTTTCATGCTCCAAATTGTCAAGCCTCGTTTTGATGGCGGCTATTCTTAAGCTATTTATAAAGTCGTTAAAATTCATCTTATAAGCATTGTTGATGACTTTGGACAGTTTGGTGGGGTTTGTTTTTAGATCGGCTGCAAGTCCGGCGAGCGTAAGTTCCGGATTCTGATAACTTTTATGCTGGGCAATGAAAAGTGAGATACGCTGCTTCCAGGAGTCTAGTTCGGATTCTTCAAAAATGGTGTTTTTTTGGTTTTCAAAAGATTTGTTTTCATTATTTTCATCAAGCTTTAAAGGGACGATTGCGCTTTCATTGCTGAGTAGGGCACTAATTGCGATATAGTAGAACAATATGGAGAACGCTAAATAATACCAGCCTTTTGCATTAAAATTTCCCCAATCAGGATAAAGAAAAAGGAATGCTAACCTCAATAGCTGCATTAAAAAAAAAGCCACCAGATATTTTTGGATCCACCTAAAAAGAATAGTTTCGGCGAAACTGACTGTTTGATAAATGTTCTTTTTATAATTTGAATAGTGCTTTATGGAAATGAACAGGTAAACTGTCATTGAGATTAATCCCGCAACCTGATACCAGGAATCCAAATCCTTATCGTGACCGTCAGCATAGAAAAAATAGTCCTTCAGAATAATCTTGTCGGTGATCCAAATAACCAATGAATAGCTAAAATAAAGTGCAGCCGGAATAAAATGAAAATAATCTTTTCTCCTGATCCTAAAGGAAATGTCTAACAGACTTTTTGTGTAAAAATAAAGCAGTGGCCCTACTAACAGCACTTGCTGCATCGGCAGATAAAACATGAAATCCCTGTATGGCTGGACGAAATACCAGCCTGCAAATCCAAGCATCCAGGGTAAGATATAAAGGCAACAGAGACACGTAAATATACCAAGTACCCTGTCAGCAAAGCGATTCTCCTTCGCAGCCTTACGGAAAAGTAAAAAAGCAAATACAATTCCCTGTGAAAAAAACACCAATAGGATGGAGCTGTAAAAATTAAAATTGTAAAGCATTCAGGGTTAAAAATATGACTTCAGGTATAAAAATAATTAAATGCGATCTAAGCTTATTGCAACAAATGTTAAAAGTTTTTCAAATGAATTCCTGTGAGTACATTAATTATCATACTTTTTTCCTTATTCTGCTCAGGGTTTCAGGCCGTATCCCTAAGTAGGATGCTATATATTGCAATGGAATTTCTTCCATCATTTGCGGGAATTCGGCAGCAAAGTTATTGTACCGCTTTGTTTGGGAGTCCATGATAAACGACACCTGTCTTTTTACGCCATTCATATAAATATGTTCGTAAAGCTTCAGGAATAACCGTTTGATATTAGGACTGGTCTCTATCAGGATTTCGAGCGCCCTGAAATTGGCCTTATAGCAGTCGCAGTCGGTTAGTGCCTGAATGTTAACGAATGTGGGAACCCTTTTTCGCAGTGAGAATAATTCGGCGTAAATGCATGGGCTATTTAAAAATTTCGTTGTAAACTCTTCACCATCTTTTAGCAGATACACTCTGAAAAGGCCTTTATTAAAAAAGTAAATATCTTTAACAGTAGTGTCACAAACCAGCACGTGATCCATTTTTTTTACGGGCATGGGTTGAAACAATGCCGTAAAATCACTGAACTCTTTTTCGGTAAGCACTGCAAACTGTGATGTAAATAGTTTTATATTTTCCATACTACAGGTCTTTGAATATTCTTTTACGAATTCTGCTGAGTGTCTCCGGTTTAATTCCCAGATACGAAGAAATATAACGTTGCGGAATTTCGGCGATAACCTTAGGACGCTCTCCAAAAAGTTTTATATAACGCTCCTGCGGTGTATCATATATAAATGAATGCTGACGGGTAACACCAAATAGGTACAAGTGTTCCAACAGGTAAAAAAAGACTGTTTCAATGTTTGGATGGGTATCAATTAATGCATCAAGATCACTGAACTTTGCCACCATACAATGGGCATCCCTGAGTGCCTGGACGTTCATCTGAGTTGGTAAATTACTCCGGACTGATATTAAATCGGTCATCATTGTAGGGCCGAAATAAAAGTTCGTAGTAACTTCGTTATGGCCATTGTTGTAGTAACCCCGCAGTATTCCGTCATTAATAAAATAAATATTTGATACCGTTTCCTTTTCTAAAAAAAGATGGTCCAGTTTCCGGACAAAAACAGGGGTAAATATAGCAGCCAGCGCGGATAATTCTTCCTCGCTCAATTTCGAAAATCTTGATACAAATACACTTAAGTTTTCAATCATATAGGGCTGATATTACTTTAACCTCTTGTTTAATTTTAAAATGATACTGCTTTAATAAGTCATGTTTAAAAAAGTAAATATCGGAAATTAGCAGTCCTTTTTTGTTAAAAAAAATCAGGGTTTGCTTCGTGGTTTCCTCACAAACCCTGACAAAAAACAAATAGGAAAGGAACTAAATCTAAAATTGAAATCGGTAGCCAAAATCAGGTTGGAATCCAATTTGGTCTTTCTGGTCAACGCGCTGTGTTAAACGGTTGTATTCTTTGGTAAATACATTGCTGTTATTGGTAACGTTTTGAAAGTCAATGTAGAATTGATGGGAGCTTTTCTTTTTACCACTATTGAATTTAAAGGCAAACTTCAGGTCCAGTCTCAAATAGGGATCATATTGTTCGCTGTATGCGTTGTTGTCATCGGTAATTTCAAAGCCTTGGGCAATGGACGCATTCAAGTCGACCGGAGTGTAGTATCTTCCGCCGGCGGTGGTGAATTTTGTATTGATTGAAAACACATTCTTTTTGGCTTTGCCTATTTTGAATTCTTTACCGGCCAGGGCATTAATAACATAACCATTGTTAAAGGGCGAGTTTCTTTCGATGCCATCACTTCCTTCATATTTGCTTTCGAAAACTGAGGTAGTAAAAAGAATGTTGTATCCTTTACTGAAAAACTTTTCCAAAGTAAATTCAACTCCCTGATTGAAGCCTTTTCCTTCGCTCACCAATGAGGTTTTATCGATGGAATAGGTGAAGTTTGCTCCTTCAGTCAAAGACGAGTAACTGCTTGGGGTGCTTTCAACAGCCGCATTGTCAATAGCCTGGTAATAGACCTCAAACTTTGCCCTCCATTTGTCTGCAAATCTTAAATCGTAACCAATTACAAAGTGCTGACTTCTCACCAGATCAAGTCCTTTATTGGTTTGCACCAAGTCTCCATTAACGTTTTCATTTAAGAACAACAGCGGAGCAGCCACATTTTGATGGTGTAAGCCATAGCCGATATTAACAGCACTTCGCGGATTAATGGCATACGTAAACGAAGTCCGCGGCTCAAAAACAAAGTCTTCATTGACTGAAAAGTATTGTCCATGAACACCGGCGTTGAAAGTCAGTTTATCAGTAAGCCTGAACTGACCCATTGCGTAGGGTTGAATTACATTGTAACTGCCATCATTTGACAGCAGGGTAACAAAATCAGGGTTACCATCTCCATCATTGTCCTGTTGCCTGTCACGATCGGCGAGGTTCGCATCCAAATTAAATCCTTCGTAGAGTAATCCGGTCCTGAAAGTGAATTTCTTTGTTATTTTTGAATTGAAAAGGGTTGACAATGTAATCCTGTTTTCTGAGTTATCCGCTTCGGTCCATCTTAACTTATCTTCGTTGGGCGTTTCAAAATTAATATAACGGTCTTCCTCGAAGGTTTGTTTGAATGAAGAGGCGCTGACGATGGTTCTCAAAAACGACTTTTCTCCGATATCAATGGTGTGTTTAAGCCCCATTGTACTAAATCCGGAAGTCACAAAACTATCTTCGTCTTTTGCAGCAAACAAATCGCTGTCATCTACGTCATCGCCTATAAAATCAATATTGGATGTGCCGAATATTCCGAACAGCGATACATTTCCCAATTTGCCTTTTCCAAAGTCGATATTAAAAGAAATATCATTATAATTCGGTTGTGCTGCCGTTCCTGCAAGTCCCAGCAACCCAACGATACCGTAGCGTCCTGCTGCCAAGAACGAACCTCCTTTTTTTCCTAATGGCCCCTCTGCCATCAATTCGAATCCCGGGAAAGCTGCTAATCCAATGGAGTATTCGTAATCCTTATTGTTCCCTTTTCGAAACCCTAAATCAAAAACCCCTCCTAAAGCATTTCCATATTCTGCAGGAAAAGCAGATGTGATGAAATCAGAATTAGCCAGTAAGTTTGGATTCAGGGCTGAAACCGGACTTCCTGTAGTACCTAATGTCGAAAAGTGGTTTGGACTTGGGATCGGCACGCCTTCCAATCGCCAAAGTAACCCGGCAGGGGAGTTCCCTCTGACCACAATATCATTCCGACTGTCGTCCGCGGTGGAAACCCCCGCAAAATTTGATGCGAGTCGGGCTACGTCGCTTCTGCCTCCCGCATAGCGATTTACTTCTTCGGTTGAAAATTGTCTGGTAGAAACCGCAGCCATCTTATTGATGGATTGGGCTTTGTTATTGCCGGCACTAATTACAATTTCATCTAAAGTATTAAACGATTCGGATAACCCGGCTGTGATAATCACGTCTTTTCCAGAAGTAACATCAATATCGGGAACCGTTATGCTTTCATATCCAAGAAAACTGATTCTTACTGATTGTCTTCCGAGAGGAACTTTTGACAGTGTAAAATTGCCATTCTCATCAGTGATGCTTCGATTGCCGGGCTCACTGATCAATTCAATTGTAGCCCCGGCAATTGGTTTTTCGGACTGCTTGTCTGTAACGCTTCCTCTTATGACAGCGGTTTGTGCAAACGCACTAAAAAAGAGCAAGTTAAAAAATGCAACAATTAATTTCTTCATAATCTTATTTTCTGGTTATGAAGCAAAATTATATTGCCGTTTGTTGCTGTAAATTGACCAAAGTCAATAAATCTTAATCAACAGTCAATCGTTTGGTTGATGTTTTTGTAGTTTCAAAATCAGAGAAGCATTAAGATACTTATCGTTTCCTGATAACCTTAAAGGCTATATCCCGTCCTTGTTTCTGAATAATGGCAAGCGTAATCCAACTCATGGCAAATTGCTCAATCAGACTGAAGGTATCGTTTCCGCCAAAGTGATACACTGCCCCAAAACCCATTTCTTTCGCCAATTGTGTGGCAATCGCAATTCCTTTGTCACTACTGCCGGCGGTGAACATATCGATGCCCTGCCCATTGTATATCGGATCCAGCATGTTTTCAAACCCGGTGGTATTAAAACACTTTACAACATCTGCCGTGTTGCAATTTGCCAGTATGGCGTCAGCGGTGTTGTCAAAACCGTCCGGTTTCATGAATACACCATTCATCGTGTCAATAATCACTTTGTTTTGCACATTGCCCAATGATTTTGCAGTTTCAGCCGCAAATTGGGCCGGGACTGAAATAATAATAACTTCAGCCATTTTTACTGCTTCTTTAATGGTTTCGGCGGATATGTTTTTAGAATAATCCAGCAGCTCTTTTCCCTTAAACGCATTTGGATCCCTTACTCCAAGGATTATGTTGTGATTGCAATCTGCCAGCCCTTTGGCCAGGGCGCCACCCACATTTCCGCTTCCGATGATTGCTATATCCATAATTATTGTATTGAGGTTATGATATGTAAAAATTCCTGTGGCATGCTAACAAATGGTAAGTGGGAGGTAGGCAATTCATATACTTTTTTGAAAGTGCCGTTATCTTTCAGCATTTGCTGCTGCAAAGGGTAGGGGACCACCTGATCTTTGGTCGTGGCAATATAGTATTTTGGCACCGAAGCAAATTTTGCCGTCAGTACTGCCTTATCGTTTAAGGCTTTTGTGGGTTCTGCCCGGTGGTATTTCACCAGAATATCTTTCATATAATCCGGGCAATCACCACAAATATGGTCATGTACCACTTCCTTTTTTATGGTTGCCAGGGAATAATCAGCATTAAATTCCAATGCGGCACCGACTTTACCGGTATTGTCTTTCTTTGATAAATCAATGACGCTTTCACCATTTTTTGGAATGTAGGCCGCAACATATATCAGTTTGTCAATTTTATCCGGAATCAGCTCGGCCACCTGGGAAATTATTGCTCCCGCCATGGAATGCCCTACTAAAATGACTTTCCCACTTTGTTGGTTGATGACATCGGACACTTTTTTTACATAATCATTTAAGCCTATTCCGGCCCCGTATGTGTTGTCCGCGCCGTGTGCCGGAAGATTTACTGCCACTACATTGGCATTGACGGCCAACTGATTCCTGACAAATCCCCACGAACTTTCATCGGCCCACGCACCGTGAACCAGCACATACGTTGGATAACGGGATGTATCTTTTTCCAATTGGGCGATAATCAGTCTGGCTGCTTCTGCACCGCTGTTCTGTTGTTGCCCGGTAATCAGGTTGCCGTCCTGCACGGCGAAACTTTCAAACATGAGAGCCACTGTAAATTTACTGTTCGGCATTTTGCCGGCCAGATCTTCAATCCGGAAAGGCTGTATCGGTTTGCCAACATAAGCGTCCGCATAGTTTTCTTCGCTGTTGGCAAAGCCCGTCCATTTTTTACCTTCGACCAGGTATTTGCCGTTCGGTAGTTTTGTCTTCAATAAAATACAGGTCCCGTGGCAGATGGCAGCCGTTGGTTTGCCCGTCAGGTAAAAGTCGGTAAAGAATTTTTGAAGTGGTTCATTTTCATAAAAAGTATACATAGGGCCCTGGCCGCCGCATACCATTATCGCTTTATAGTCTTTTGGGTTTACTGCAGACAGTTTGATGGTGTTTTTTAATAACGCTGCTTTTGCCGGATCTTTTAAAAAACCCAGCGAAATAAAATCCCAGGCGGAATATTTACTGTCATCTTCGGGGTCGCTGAACCCGTCAATTTTTACTTCGCCACCATCTGGACTTGCGATATCTACGGTGTATCCGGCAAATGATAATTCCCAATACGGATGAATGACTTCAGCTGCCCAGACGCCAATAGGCCAGCCTGTTTGTTTGCTTACGGCAGGGTTGGAAGCAATCAGTAACACTTTGCCTTTGTTTCCGGCATTATGTTGGGCAAGAGCGCCGGCTGATATCAGTGAAAGAAATACTGATGCAAAATAAGTTTTAAAATGTCTCATTGGATTGATATTAGTTTGTTGCATACAAATTTGGCAATATATACTACCTTTGTTACTATACATACTTAAAATAGAGATACATACTTTTCAGAAAGTAACAGTAAAATCAATAGTTTCGCTATGCCTGACTTTATATACAACAACAAACTTTACTATAATCCGGTGGAATTTGCGATGGATCGGATTGGCGGTACCTGGAAAATGCCCATTTTGTGGCGGTTGAAAGACCGTGTCCTGCGTTATGGGGAGCTCAAAAAATCTATTCCACATATTACGGACAAAATGTTGACCTCACAGCTACGCGAACTTGAAGCGGAAGGCTTTGTGACCCGCATGGTTTTTCCCGTAGTTCCTCCTAAAGTAGAATATACCATTACCGAAAGGGGAAAAAGGGCCATCAAAATCGTTGAAACGATAAGGGACTATGGCCTTGAATTGATGAAAGAGTTTGGTGTACCGGAAGAAAAGATCAGCAAGCCAGGTAACCATTAACTGAACAGGCTTCGACTGAATTGCCTTTTAATTTGCCAAAATGGGAAGACCATTTTGCTGGTTCGGTGTTCTTTCCGGTTGAAAAATCCATCCGCGTTCCATCGATCGTAACGCTGAGGTAAATCGGAACTGTACCGTTTTTAGATGCTTTTGCACTCTTTACGTAAAAGAGAATTGAAATCCTGTTTGCCATAGTGTGGTGACTTTTGGTGGTTACTAAATTTAAATTCTGATTTAGAAAACCACAAGATGTTCATTTTCTGAACCCCTTGCCGTACAAGCTTTCGCGAGGAATTCGGGGTCATTTTTCCGGACATTTTAATGACCCCGAATTTGACCCCGAATACATTGTTATTTATTAGTCGATTTTGATATGCTGTAAATTAAAAATGCCCGTAAATCCATAGATTTACGGGCATTTACTTTACTTTGAAGTAAGAATTGTGGAGTTTAATATACAGTTATCGAACTTTCGGGTGGAGGATTTGGAGGTGCTGAACAACAATTCCCATTTTGTGATAGACGTATATCTCTAATTAAACGGAAGCATTTATTTATATCTTAGCGGTCAATTTGTAAAAAATTGTGCATCATATAAAAAATGTAATGAAAGACCTATTGATTATATTATTTGTAATATGCCAGGCTGTTGTGTATGGGCAAACCGACAGCTTGAATACGATTCAGACACCCGACCACACTATCGCAAATGGCTGGACACAAGACACGACAGTTAATGGTAAATCTTCTTTTAAAGAAATCTATTTAAGCCTTTTAGACCCATATCGATTTTTAGATCCGAAAGAAAAGGGAAAACACTTTTACACATTCATACAGAACGTTCCTTGGAAAAAATGATATAGAAGTGTTTTTTACAGCAGAGTTAGGTGAATTGCAACGCGGCGCAGAATTGTTAGTCACGTCAGAATATGAAATTATACAATCTGTAGACCGAGTCAAGTTTTATCGGAGGTGTCTATGCGATTAACACTTTTTCGACCTGCAAGAAGACATTGACCATGTTTATCTTATGATAAATACGGAGGATACGACTTTCAAAATTGGA
>CALRKC020000058.1:0-9519 GCA_943367895.1 Erythrobacter sanguineus
CTGATCATGGCCGGATAATAGATTTCATACTGCGCAAGAACCTCCGCACCAGTCATTTCGGGACCAATCAAAATCTCTTTCTGCAGCACGACATCTCCAGTATCGCACTGGTCATCAATGAAATGAGCGGTTATCCCGGTAGTCGTTTCATTGTTAATAATTGCCCAGACATGTGGTGTCCTGCCGCGGTATTTGGGCAGCAGGCTTCCGTGAAAATTGATACACGACGGAATAGCGTCCAAAATATCCTGCTCTATCAGAAAAAGGTAATTTATGGAAAAGAGCAATTCGCAATTCAGGGACTGTTCCTTTAAAAACGCCATTAGCCTTCCGCTTCTGGGATTTCCGGTAAACAGCGGAATCTGCTTTTCGTTTGCGAATGCGATAATCCCATCCGATTTAGAATCGGTAGCTATAAAACGAGGCATCAGTAACTCATTGCATTGCTGCAAAACTTTTAATCCCAATCCGCCGGACGCTAAAATCCCGATTTCCATATTATAATTCCTTTATTAATTTAAGCAGTCGTTTGCCTGAAAACCCATCAATAACAGGCCTGGTGACAATACTGTCTATTTTTCGGAACAATTCAGCCGAAATATGATCAAAACTATCCAACGGCACTATCGCTTCCAGTTTTCTGAATCCGTCAAATATGCCACGCTGATTGTCAACATACCATGAACTAATAACCTTGCATCCGGCAGCCAGCGCTTCAAAAACGATTCCGCTGGAAGGCACAATAGCCAAATCTGATTTTTTCATAATCTGAAGCATTTCCTGTTCGCTAATGGCGCTGTAGTGCGTTATCTCGTCGTGCGCTTTGCAGTAGTCCGATAATTCATCAAAAAAAGCATAGGCAGCACCGGTAACAACAAAAATCCTGTATTTTTTATTTAGCCCTGTCACAAAACAGACGATTTTTTGGGTCAGGTTTAAATAATCGCTTCCGCCAAAACAAATCATGATCGTTTTTATAGCCTGCCTTTTTTCCTGCGATCGCGCTGCTTCCAGGAAAGCCGGGCGCAACAGTGCGTAATCCGGTCCCAGGGCAAATCTGGTAAATGGCATTGCGTTATAATCCTCTTTTTCAATTCCGGGCGCATGATTGATAATCAAATGAGCGCAAAATTCCTTCTCGTGCAAATCATCAATACAAACTACTTTACAGCCTTTTGCAATGACTGCCTTATGAAAAACGGAATCCAATCCGTAATGATCAATAATAACAATTGTGCCGGGCGAAAGTTCATTTATGAAATCATCTTCTGTCGCAATCAGTTGAACTGAAAAGCCTTTAGCAGTGATGTCCTGCCTTAAAATATCAGGAATCTGCTTTGCGACAAAAACAATCTCAAACTCGTCTTCGAGCATTTGGGCCAATGCAAGGCAACGCACCAAATGGCCTAAACCAATCTCAGCACTGCCATCTGCCCTGAAAAAGACCTGTTTTTTCAAACTTAAGCGTTAAACTTTACTACAATCTTTTTCACACCCTCATGTCCGGCATACAGTGCCATGTGTGCAAACTGGTTCGGGATGATGCAAAAATAACCAGCAGGCACGCTGATGGTTTTAATGGCATCGGAATGTGCAAGCAAATAGTCTCCATCTTTATCGTACTCCTTAAAAATGCTGCTCTCTTTATTTAAATCTGCGTAAGCAACAACATCAACCCCTGACAGCGTGATATGGATGTCCATTTGTGTTTTGTGTGCTTCAAGAACCTTCGGATCAAAACTGTCTGAAGGCTTATCGCTTTTCAAGGGTATGAGTGTAATATTTTCCAACGCCGTTTTGGATTCCAGGTCAAAGAGGGAGTTGTTCGCCATATAGGTGACCAATTCCGAAATCGCCGGATAAATGGCCTGATAGTCTTTGATATTTTCTAATGTTCCGGTAATCATAGCGGCTTAGGATTTAATTTTGGTTTTTTCATTCAGGGTGTCAATCAATTCCTGATTTACCATATAGGCAGGATTGATATGGCTGTTGATTTGCGCAAGCTCCGGATTCGCATCCAATACCGCAATAACGTCTTTTAAAGTATAGTCCGGAACGGCGGCGAGCTTTTCATGAATCTGATTGAACAGCTGCAAATCCTCATCATAATCCAGTGTGAGCCTGTAGTCCCTTACATAGATTTCGGGTAGGTCCACCAGATTGATTTTAAAATGTTCCTGATTGTTCATAAAGTACCAGGTCATATACTC
Organism: Erythrobacter sanguineus; assembly: GCA_943367895.1. GTDB lineage: Bacteria > Bacteroidota > Bacteroidia > Flavobacteriales > Flavobacteriaceae > Flavobacterium. The sequence continues at coordinate 2,214 of CALRKC020000058.1, forward strand.
AGAATAATCGGCATTGGGAAAATGCCTTTTTATTTTCTCGAGTGCTTCCGCATTCATGATTTCAATGTTGGTACCTACGCTTGCATTTCTTGCAGCTGTGTAATCCGCGCCACTTTCAAAATGTGATCGAAGCAATATCTGGCAAATTTCATTGTCCAGGTAAGGATTGTCCGCCGTGACCCGAATGACAACATCTATTTTGAGTTGCCTGATGATGTCCAGGTATCTTTGGATGACATCTTCAGGATCACCACGGTGAAAAATGACGGCATCGCTGTACGTATAATCGGCTAAAGGCGAATCACTTTCGAGTGTCGACGTCGCTAAAATTACGTGATTGACATTTGTAAACCGGCAAAGGTTTTTCAGTGAGAATGACACTGATGGAAGGTCTCCTATATTTAAAAGTGCCTTCTGCTTCAGCCTCGAAGATTTAAGCCTACATGCTGAAATCACGGCAATATTCGCTTTCTTAAAGTCGGTGGCCTGCAGCGTGTCCCCTTCTTTTTTATTGGTGCTTAAAATATGAAAATCGGCAATCCTGTCACTGATTTCCTTTGAATTTAGCCCATTCAGTCCTGATCTCTTATAATGAAAATCTTCTGTTAGAGACAGCATCTGCCCTTTCACCTTGTCGATTTTCAGGATGGGTTTCATGATGGAGTTCTTAAGATAAGTACGTTCCCTTTCATTGATAAATCCGGCTTCGTGCAGTTCAGAAAAATTGGTGATGATTTCCATCATCTCTGTAAACTGTGCAATATCGAGACTCGAATATTTATCGTACTTGGTTTCCATGCTGTCGAGCAGCACGTGTTTCTCAATAATATCAGCACCTGATGCCATTGCCATTGCCGGCATCCAGATAGCATATTTCGATTCCCTGTCAATATGATCGGCAAATACGATTTTCTTTCCGAAGCGTTCTTTTACGGTTTTGATTTTCGATATTCCTGAATCCAGCAATTGTGTAGGATAACCCTGAAAACCAACTTCCAGCAAAATCTCGGAAGGATTTAAATCAGATTCAAATTTGCTGAGGAAATACTCGATCTCATGCAATTCCAACGCGGCAATATTCAGGATCAGCTTCTTGCCTGATAAGTTCAATTTGGAAAGTTCGCTGATTACAACTGCGTTAAACAGCACGGAAACCTGTAATTTGACGCCATAAACCGCATCAAAATTTTCTTTCAGTATCTGCACTCCATACTCATCAAAAATATCGAGCCATACATTCTTGGATTGATTGGCCAGGTTGATCAAACCGTTCCATTCTTCAGGTGTAAAAACCAACTCCTGATAAATCGGATACGCTGAAAAATTGGGTGTCGCCAGTTTATCGGGATGCAAAGGCTGGAATTTGATGCTGAAATCCTTAAATTTCTCAAATTGCCTGATGAGCTCGGTGATGTAATTGATATCTCCGCCATGGGTGTTAGCAATTTCAATGATAACCTGATTTCCCAATGATGTTTGTTCCATATTTGAAATATAATATTATGCTAAATCTTATTTGCTGGTCCAGCCGCCGTCTACCACTATATTTTGTCCGGTAATAAAGTTTGATGCTTCTGATGAAAGGAATACGAAAGCGCCGGCCAGATCTTCGGGTTTTCCAATCCTGCCCAGACTGGTTTTGCTTTCAAGTTCTTTAATGAATCCTTCTGTTTTTTGTACTGTTTCAGACGGAAACGGGCCGGGAGTTACGGCATTCACGTTGATGTTGTATTTCCCGAGATACGTTGCATAATAGCGCGTAAGCTGGAGAATTCCCGCTTTTGCAGCACCATAATGGGGTGGATTCAAAAACTGCGGAAATTCGTCATAAACTTCAAACTGGGGCGCGACCATACCGTACATCGAGGAAACATTGATAATTTTCCCTGATCCTGATGCCTTGAAATAAGGTATAATCTCCCTGATGCATTTGAAAACACTGTTCAGCGTGCCGTCAATACCGGTTGCCCAGTCTTCGTCAGACATGGTTTCAGGTGATTGCCCTTTGCTGTAAAAAGCATTGTTGATCAGGATATCAATTGGATTAACCTTATTTATTGCGGCGAATGCGTGCTGAATACTTGCTGTATCAGACACGTCGCAGCTTTGAAAAACCAGTCGGTCTTTATTTTCGAACGCCTTTTCAAAACCTTCCTCATGTCTTCCAAGCACGTATACCAGCGCACCATGAAAGCATAAACTTTCGGTGATGGCTTTTCCAAGATATCCGTAACCTCCTGTAATTGCTACGGTTTTTCCTTCAAGGGAGAATGTTTGTATCATGTTATTTCGGCCAATTTGAAGGCATTAATAAAGTTTCAGAAACTGAATTTGTATTTTCAGACATATCCGGTGCCGAATCTATATCTGTAATATTGTTTTTAAGCTGTTCCAGGTTTTCAACACCCATAACCACTTTATCAACAAAAGGTAAGGACAGGGTATATTTTAATAAGGCACCTGATAAATGTGTTCCAAAACGACGCTTGAGTGCATCTATCTGTGGTTTTACCGCATCAAAAAAAACAGGAAGCCTCGTAGTATCAGCAAAAAAAAGGCCTTGTAAAAATGCGGAACGTGTATGAATTTCACATCCTTTGCTTTTCAATTCCTGCATCAGGTTTGCAAACCGATTGTCGAAATAATTAAACGGAACCTGGATCAAATCCGGGAAACAGCCTTTGTCAAGCAGCAATTCAAGTTCATTTACTGCATTTAACGAAAATCCTATCTTTTCTACTTTTTTCTGTTGCTTCAGATCGAGCAAAGTTTCCCATTCGTCCGGATTATCCAGCAAAGCCATTGGCCTGTGTGCCAGATAACCATACAAAGATTCCACTTTCAGGTTTTTTAATGTCTGCTCAAATTGATCTAAAACCGGAGCTGAATTTTCCGCACTAAGGAATTTCGAAACAATCTTAAATGGTGCGAGATTATTCTGCCCAAGCGTTTCTTCTGCATTGCCATAAGCAGACGCGGTATCCAAAGTGTCAATAGCGTTAGCCGAAGCATACTGAAGAATTTTTGTCACCTCATCGGCTGGCGTCTGCCCGTTGCTGTTCGTAACACCATAAGGAATTCCAAACTGTACCGTTCCCAGCCCAATCTTATTGTTTAGGGTCATAAAATTTGTCGATCGTTGAAATCACGTATTCCTGTTGCGTTTCAGTCAGTGTCGGATACATGGGAAGGCTTATGCATAACTTATAATACTGCTCTGAAAAAGGACGATCGCCTTCTTTCCAGCCAAATTGCCTGTAATACGGCATTAAGTGGCAAGGGATGTAATGTATTTGTGCATAAATTCCGTTTTCCCTTAAATAATTGTATAAGCCCAGACGGTTTTGTACTTCAATGATATATAAATGATAAGCATGACCTTCAACAACTCCGGACTGACCTTCGATGTAACTTTTATCTTTGAATGCATCCAGATAAGTTGCGGCAATTTGCCTTCTTCTGTCAATGCCTTCGTCTGCGCGGGACAGCTGGCTCAGGCCGAGAGCAGCCTGAAAATCAGTGAGGCGGTAATTGTACCCTAAGTCCTGCATTTCCATATACCACAAGGGGTATTTGTCCTCTCCGCCCGCAAACGCAATGGAATTGGTGTACTGATCTTCGGCTTTCACGATGCCGTGTGTCCTCAATTTCAATAATTTCCTGTACAAAGCAGGATCGTTAGTCGTGATCATTCCACCTTCACCACAAGCAATGTGTTTTACGGGATGGAAAGAGAAAATGGCGAGTTCGGCGAAATTCCCATTACCGCACGTCTGGCGTTGATTTGCCGAATCTGTAAAATAACCGCCGGGAGCGTGACAGGCATCTTCAATAATCCAAAGATTGTATTCATCAGCCAGTTTCTTATACGCCTCCAGGTCGACTGCCCTTCCGGCAAAATCAACCGGGATGATGCCCTGATACGTGCCTTTAGGTGAAGCTTCTAATAATTTCCGTACGGAATTGATGTCCAAAAGATAGGTTTCAGGGTCAATGTCGCCGAAAACCACTTCACCGCCACAATATCTCACGCAGTTTGCTGATGCTGCAAAGGTGATTGGCGTGGTAATTACTTTTTGGCCTTCTTTCACATCCAAAGCCAGCGTGCACAAATGCAAAGCGGCTGTCCCATTTGCAACGGCGACGGCATATTTCGCGCCAACGTATTGTGCAAATGCCTCTTCAAACTCTAAAATCTTCGGCCCTTGTGTAAGATAGTCCGACTGTAAGGTTTCAATAACAACTTTTATATCTTCGTCAGTGATATGCTGACGACCGTAAGGAATGTTCATTTTTCCCATTATGCTTCAAAATTTGGATCAACATGTTCTACGATCAGTTTCCTGAGATCGTCAACAGAATCCCATTCGGTATTGGTTTCTGAATTGTACGCAAAGCCTTCAGGAACGCGAACGGCGTTAAAGGCGTTTATAAAATCCTCCAATTTCCAGCCGTGGGTTGAAGGCAATATGGTGTAATATTTACCTAAATCATACGTATAAAATGAATCCGAAGGCGTAATCATTTCCTCGTGAATTTTTTCTCCGGGACGGATTCCGACAATATCGAGTTCGCATTCAGGCGCTACAGCCTGAGCCACATCGGTAATTTTATAAGATGGAATTTTAGGGATAAAAATTTCTCCTCCCCAGGCATGTTGGATGGCGTGCATCACCATATCCACACCGCCCTGAAGGGAGATATTGAAACGGGTCATATTCGGGTCGGTGATCGGGAGTTTTCCTTCCGGTCTTTTTTTCATAAAGAAAGGAATTACGGAACCGTTTGAACCCATTACATTGCCATATCTGACAACCGAAAATTTAATCGGGTTCATTCCCTTGATGTTGTTGGCAGCTACGAATAACTTATCTGAAGTCAGTTTCGTCGCACCGTATAAATTGATTGGCGCACAGGCTTTATCTGTAGAAAGAGCGACCACATTCTCAACATTGGTCTGCAATGCAGCATGGATGACATTCTGGGCGCCACCGATATTGGTCTTAATACACTCATCCGGATTGTACTCCGCCAAATGCACATGTTTCATTGCCGCTGCGTGTATCACAATATCAACACCCTGAAAAGCCCTTATTAACCTGTCCTGATCTCTGACATCCCCTAAAAAGAATCGGATTTGCGGGTATTTGCTCAATGGGAATTCCTGCGCCATCTGGAACTGCTTTTGCTCGTCCCTTGAAAGGATGATAAGCTTTTTTATTTTCGGGTAAGTTTTGAAAATGTGCGCTGTCAGGGCTTTTCCCAGCGATCCTGTCCCGCCTGTAATTAAAATCGATTTATTTTCAAGTGTCATACTACAGATTTTAAGATTAGTAAAGTTTTTGATTTATTTAGTGATATTGCTTGTCATAGTATTTTTTGTAATCTCCTGATGTGACGTGATTCAGCCAATCTTCATTTTGCAAATACCAGTCGATTGTAAGATCGAGGCCTTCTTCGAATGTTACCGAAGGCTCCCAGCCTAATTCCCTGTTGATTTTTGAAGCGTCAATGGCATATCTAAGGTCATGTCCCGGGCGGTCTTTTACGTAGGTAATCAGTTTTTCAGAAGTACCTTCTTCCCTGTTTAGTTTGGCATCCATTTTGGCGCAAAGCAACTTGACAAGATCGATATTCTGCCATTCATTAAAACCGCCAATATTGTAAGTTTCATGATTTTGTCCTTTATGAAAAACAAGGTCGATGGCAATTGCGTGGTCTTTCACGAACAGCCAGTCCCGGGTGTATTTTCCGTCACCATACACCGGAAGGCTTTTGTTCTGCATGATATTATTAATCAAAAGCGGAATAAATTTCTCGGGGAAATGATTAGGCCCATAATTGTTGGAACAATTTGTGATGACATAAGGAAGGCCGTACGTTTCGCCATAAGCCCTTACAAAATGATCTGAGCCTGCTTTTGATGCAGAATAAGGGGAATTTGGATCATATGGCGTAGTTTCGGTAAACAATCCAGTCTTGCCCAAACTCCCATACACCTCATCGGTACTGATGTGATAAAATCTTTTCCCTTCAAAATCATCTGCCCATAAAGTCTTAGCGGCATGCAACAGGTTTACCGTTCCTATGACGTTTGTTTTGACGAACGACATCGGGTCTGTGATGGAGCGGTCGACATGCGACTCTGCGGCCAGGTGGATTACGCCGTCAAAGTGATGGCTCGCAAACAACTCATTTATAAAAGAAGCATCGGTGATATCGCCCTTTACGAAAGTATAATTCTTTTCGTTTTCGATATCAGTGATGTTCTCAAGATTTCCGGCATAAGTAAGCGCGTCAAGATTTACAATATGGTAATCCGGATACCTGGTTACAAACCTGCGAACTACATGAGACCCAATAAAACCGGCGCCCCCTGTAATCAATATTTTCTTAGCTGACTTCATTAAATGCTTTACTTTTATTTATGGCTTCGCCCTGTCAGTCCCACAATGTGGCCTGACGGGATTAATTATTTTATTTTATATCAAGCCACTTCGTGCTTAATCAGTGTAACTAAAATCCCCAATTCCTGAAGGATTATTTTGACACTGTTTTTACCGACCTGGCTGACAGTTCCCTGTTTCCCCTGAAAAGGCCCGTGGGGTATACTAACCTTTGCACCGGCTTTCAGGCTTGTTATTTCCGATTTAAAAATCACTTCTTTTAAACTATCCTTTAGCGCTTCTATCTCATTATCCCGGATGATCGCGGGTTTTCCAAGCCAAAAAAGATATCGGACGACGCCGGGCACCTGAAAGACTTTTTCCCTTTCGCTTTCGGCAATATTCACAAAAACATAAGAACTAATTAAGGGCAACTCCACTTTCTTCTTTCGGTCGGACCACTGCCTGATTTGTGTCACGAGTGGGCAATATACCTCGATTCCGATTTGCCCGAGCCGCAACGCCACTTTTTTTTCATTACGCGCCTGCGTATAGATCACAAACCAAGGCATTATACCGTTGGTTTATGATTTTCATAAATCACCAGATCTTTATCACCTTCCTCATACTCACTCATCAGAAAAAACTCTACCTTTCGTTTGATCTCATTCTCAATCTTTATACCTAATTTATCAATATAAATGGCATGGAGGTTGTTTCCGACTAAAATCACCTGAATGATACCACTATCGTTCCCATTCGCATAATCCCCGATGATCACTACCTTTTGCACATCACCCATTTTTTGCAGGATCATTTCCACCATCGCCTCAATACCAATATGGTGCCGTACAATCTTTTGCATGATTGCGAATAGCGGATGTCTGATGTTGGCTTTGTAAATAATTTTATTCTGGCTG
>CALRKC020000059.1:0-9510 GCA_943367895.1 Erythrobacter sanguineus
CCAACAGCCTTTGGGTATTTTGGTATAAATAAATATACAAATCCGGCTTTGGCATTTCCTTGTATATTATTTCAAAAAGCTTTCGGTACAAGCGATATTCGTCTTCGCTAAGCGTTACCTTAGCAAAAATAAGGGATTTGAAAATGTGATAATCGGCAATGATAAAATCCTTAAACAAATCGAATTGCGCCAAATCATCGGATAGCTGCTGGTACCGATCGGCAAGGAATGACATCTCGAGCGGAAATGCATAACGAGGCTGGTCTTTGTAAAATTTTGGCAAAAACGGGTTGTCTGCAAAACGCTCCAATACGGTCTTCGCATTAAAGTCGTCGGCAATCTTACACGAAAGCGTTGTTTTACCGGCACCGATATTACCTTCGATGGCAATATAGTTGAAATTGTCCAATTTCAATTCATCGAGAGGCGAAGACAGTTGTGCCGCTACGCTGCATTGGCTTGAATCACTACATTCTGAAATCAATGCCGAAACAGATTTTCCTGATATCGGATGTATAAAATCGGCTTTCACATCCTTTAACGGAAGTAACACAAAAAGTCGGTTTTGCATATGAGGATGCGGCACCTTCAATTGCTTTCTTTCAATTACATCGGCATCGAAAGCAATGATATCCAGATCTATAATCCTCGATTGATAACCCGTAGATTTCTCACGCTTCCTGCCCAAATCCGTTTCGATCGATAACAACGACTTTAGCAATGCAGGTGCGGATTTATAGGTATGTACGAGCAGCGCACAGTTATAGAATGCATCGCCGTCAAAACCCCAGGCAGGCGTTTCGTATACCTTTGAAACGGCGACCACCGTAGCTGCCTTTTGGTGGATCAGCGCAATGGCTTTCTGAAGATTTTCAAGGCGGTCGCCCTGATTGCTTCCGATGGAAATAATGGCTTGGTGCTGCAGATTCATATTGGTGCACAAATTAAGTAAAATTAGTTGGAAAGTCGAAAGTAACTTACGACTTTTGGATTGTAAAATTATAAGACAATAAGATTAGCGCATGCATACACAACCTGATGCTTCACGACTATTCCAAGTATTGTTTACTCCCCAAACACAATATCTTTTAATTTCACTGTCAAAAATGCTATGATCTTAGCGTCTTCAAATCCGCATATGTAACAAATCACTCACAATCATTACTAATGCAAAAAAGTAAAATCCCATGAAATTTTTATCCAATGTCCTTGCTACCGTTGTCGGGCTATTTGTTTTCTGTGTGTTATCATTTTTTTTCGTATTGATAATCGGCCTGATTGTAGGCAGCAGCAATCCGGACGAAGTTAATGTAAAGGAAAATTCCGTTATCGAACTGGACCTTAAAACCATCACCCATGATTATGCCGGTAAATTCACCGATCCATGGGTAACCATGTTTTCAGAGAAATCTTCAGTAGGCGTATCTGACGTGGTAAAAGCCATCACAAATGCTAAAAAAGACGAAAAAATCAAAGGTATTTCAATACTCAATAACGACAGTGCCCTTGGCATGGCGCAGACTAAGGCCGTGCGCGAGGCATTGATTGACTTCAAGAAATCAGGAAAGTTCATCGTTTCGTATGCGGACAGCTATTCTCAAAAAGACTATTACCTGAATTCGGTGGCCGACACCTTATACCTCAATCCTACCGGTGAGTTGGACTTCAAGGGACTATCTACCGAACTAATGTTCTTCAAGGATTTCCAGGACAAAACGGGAATCAAGATGGAAGTGATACGCCACGGGAAGTATAAAAGTGCGGTTGAGCCGTTTCTTGACAATAAAATGAGCGACGCCAACAGAGAGCAACTTACTGCCCTGCTGAATTCCCTTTGGAATGGTATTGTAACCGACATTTCAAAAAGCCGAAACATTCCTGCAGACAGGCTTAACGCCGTCGCTGATGGCCTTTTGGCGCGCACGCCGGCAATGGCGAAAACAGCAGGACTAATCGACAAAATTGGCTATCAGGACCAATATGAGGCCGGTATTCGCAAAGCGTTGAAAGTGAAAAAAGACAAAGATTACAACAGCGTATCGATTGCCGATTATGCAAAGAAAATGAATACCGTTGCGTTATTCAGCGACAACCCCGATAAGATTGCGATAATTTATGCCCAGGGCGAAATCAAAAGCGGCGAAGGAGATGTTGATTATATTGGTGAAGGTTCTATGAGGCGCGCGCTTAAGAAAGCCCGTGAGGACAAGAACGTAAAGGCCATAGTACTGCGTATTGACAGTCCGGGGGGAGATGCCATGACATCAGAATTAATATGGCGGGAAATTGAAATCACGAAAAAAGTGAAACCGGTAGTTGTGTCAATGGGTAATTATGCCGCTTCCGGAGGATACTACATAGCCTGTAACGCCAACCAGATTTTCGCAGAAGAAAGTACGATCACCGGTTCGATCGGAGTCTTCGGAATGCTGCCTAACTTTACAGGTCTCGCAACTAAGGCCGGTATCAATACGGAAGTCGTGAGTACACATAAAAATGCCGCACAATACAGTCCGTTCCGGCCTCTGAGCGACGATATGCGCGCGCAAACCCTGGAAAGCGTGGAACGTGTATACGGCACATTCGTCAGCCGTGTCGCTGCCGGAAGGAAAATGAGCTTTGCGCAGGTGGATGCTATCGGACAGGGCAGGGTCTGGTCTGGTGCGGAAGCAATTAAGATTGGGCTGGTAGACAATCTTGGCGGCATGGATGATGCCTTAAAGGCTGCCGCGAAACTTGCGAGATTAAAAGATTACCGTACCGAGAATTTCCCGGAATACGAAAAATCGCTTTCCGACTTGCTTTCCGGATTTCCTTTTGCCAAAACAAAAGAAGGCTTGATTAAGGAAGAGCTTGGTGAAGAAAATTATGAACTGCTCCAAAAGGTAAAACAAGCCAATGCACGCAAAGGTGTTCAGGCAATGATGCCGTTTGAAATGGCGATTAAATAATCTAAAGCTGCCTGATATATTACTCAGGCATACAAAACCTGCAGTAAACGAAAAGAAGTCCGCTCACAAGGCGGATTTTTCTTTACAGGAAACTTACGCCACGTTTCTTTATTTCAAAATCGATATTGTTAGTTTAAACTGAATGACAAATGTTATTTGAATAATTTTTGGCGTTGTAGCTAATGCCGATTCCTATTTTTATGAAAACATTAAAAGAGATATAGCAGCAATATCCTATTTTTGTATCAATACAACGACTTACCTTTTTAAATTCCCCATTATGCTTAAGAAAATCCTGAAGATTACCGGAATTATCCTGCTGTTGCTTATCGCTGCCCTGTTCGCAATCCCGTACCTGTTTGAAGACCAGATCAAGGCTAAGATTGTGGAAGCGATTAACAAGAAAGTAGATGCAAAGGTAACATTTGCCGACGCCGACCTCAGCCTCTTCCGCAACTTCCCCGAAGCCACAGTATCAGTAGAAAAGCTACTGATCATTAACAAAGCGCCATTTGAAGGCGACACGCTGGTTTCTATAGGAGAGCTAAGCCTGGAAATGTCGATAAAGGAATTATTTAGAGGAAAAGAAGAACCCATGAACATCAAAGCATTATCGACAGAAAATGCGGTAATCAACATTTTGTTTAATAAAGACGGCATCGGCAATTTTGACATCGCCCTAAAAGACCAAAAAGAACAGGAAAATTCCAAAAGCGATCCGCTTTCGCTTAAAATCAAGCAATATGAGGTAAAGAACCTTCGCTTTAAATATTATGATGAGCGTTCGAAAATAAACATGGTCATTGACAGCCTGGATCACACAGGCACCGGCGATTTTACAAACGACAAACTGGATTTGAAAACAACTTCCAAAGCTAAAATATCGCTGGATATGGACAAGGTCAATTACATGAAGAATGTTTCCTTATCGCTTGATGCCGTGCTTGGGATTGATATGGTCCAAAACAAGTATACGTTTAAGAATAATAAGGCACTCATTAATAAACTACCGTTGGAATTTGACGGATTCCTGCGCCTTGCAGAGGAGGGACAGGAGTATGACCTTACATTTAAAACCCCGACTTCCGACTTCCAGAACTTCCTCGGGCTGATTCCTTCAGCGTATTCCGGCAGCCTTGACAATGTAAAAACAACAGGCAGCTTCAGCGTTAAAGGTTTTGCAAAAGGGATGCTTACAGACACTACCGTACCAAAATTCAACATCGAGATGGCCTCGAACGATGCATCTTTCCAATATCCGAATCTTCCAAAATCAGTGCAGGATATTGTAATTGATATGAAGGTGATTAACGAAACCGGGATTATGAACGACACTTATGTAAACCTGGACAAGCTGGCTTTCCGAATCGATCAGGACGTATTTGATGCCCATGCCAACATCCGTAACATCACGGTCAATCCGCTGGTTGATGCCGCCCTGAAAGGCACCGTAAATCTGGCCAATCTCTCGAAGGCTTATCCAATCAGACTCGATAAACCACTGTCAGGTATTTTAAAAGCGGATGTTAAAACAAATTTTGACATGAAATCGGTCGAGACGAGTCAGTACCAAAACATCAGGAATGAAGGAACGGTAAGCCTTTCCGGATTCAGGTATGTCGATGAAAAAGGAAAAGCTCTTGACATTTCCAAGGCAGCGGTAGCGTTTAATCCAAGTCGGGTAAACCTGCAGCAATTCAGTGCGAAAACCGGAAAAACTGATTTGAACGTAAGCGGTACATTGGACAACTTCTATGGCTACCTTTTCAAAAATCAGGAGCTGAAAGGGAATTTCAATCTGAACTCTAACCAATTTGCTGTTTCAGATTTTATGACGACCGAAGAACCGAACACTAAAACCACTACCCCGGCGCAGGAAGCGATTAAGATACCGGCGTTTTTAAACTGTACCCTTTCCGCAAAAATGAATACAGTATTGTATGACAACCTGGTGTTGAAAGATGTCACGGGTAAAGTGATCATAAAAGACCAGAAAGTCACGCTTGACAATGTGAAATCAAATGTTTTCGGCGGAATGATTGCAGTATCGGGAGATGTATCAACCAAAGAAAAAGTACCTACGTTCAATGTAAGCCTTGGATTAAACAAGGTCGACATTCAACAGACGTTTACACAATTGGAGATGATGAAAAGCATTGCGCCAATTGCCGGCGTGATCAATGGGAAGCTTAATTCCACAATAAAATTAACCGGGAAGCTGGATGCGAAGGAAATGACTCCTGATTTGAAAACACTATCAGGTGATTTGTTTGGGCAATTTCTTTCAACGACGGTAAATCCGAGCAATTCTGAGTTGCTGAATACGGTCAGCAACAACGTAAAATTTATTGACCTGAAGAAAATTAATTTTAATGACCTGAAGGCAAACCTGTCTTTTAAAGATGGTAAGGTAACCCTGAAACCAATTGACCTGAAATATCAGGACATTAAGATCAACCTGCAGGGGCAACACGGATTTGACAAGTCCCTCAGTTACAATGTAAATTTCGACGTGCCGGCCAAATATCTGGGCACAGAAGCAAACAAGCTACTGGCAAAACTCACACCCGCCGAAGCAGCGAAGCTGGAGAACATCCCAGTGAAGGCGTTGGTTTCAGGGACTTTCACAAACCCTAAAGTAAGCACGGACATGAAACAAGCCGTTACCAATCTTGCCTCCCAATTGGTGAAACAGCAAAAAGACAAGCTGATCAACCAGGCGACCAATCAGGGCACGAAGGTCCTCGATAATCTGATTAAAGGAAACAGCAAGGATACTACCAAAACCAATGCCCCGGTGAAAGAGCAGGTTAAAACCAAAGCCAAAGACGTACTTAACGGACTGTTCAATAAGAAAAAGAAAACGGAGGAGAAGAAGGAATAATTTTAGCGTTCGAGCGTTCGGAAACTGCAACCTTTAGGCCTTCGAACTACCGGATTTATCAAACTTCTATCGTAACCTTATATCCTTCAAAACCGCGGATATTAAACACTGTACCATCACGGAATAGCAGGTATTGCCCCTTTATACCTATTAAGTTCCCTTTATAAGAGGGTTCCTTATCAAGGTTGAGGCTGTTGATTTTCTTCGGATATTCAAGTACCGGATAATACAGTTCATAAAGATCGGCCTTATCGATGTCAAAATAGTCACGTACTTCTAATGGAAGCTTGTCGAAAACTTCCGATTTGTAAGAAAGCAGGTCAAGTGAAACGATGTCATTTGTGAGCATCTTGCGCCAATTGGTCTTATCTGAAAAGTGGCTCTTCAACGCCACTTCGGTAATACCGGCCAGGTAACGGTTGGGCAATTCCAGGATTGCCAGCGCTTTCTCAGCACCCTGGTCAATCCAACGTGTAGGTACCTGGGTTTTACGCGTCACGCCCACTTTCACCTCACTTGACAACGCCAGGTAAACAATATGCGGCTGTAATTGTACCTTCGACTCATAGTCTAAATCGCGGTCAGCAATGCCCAAATGTGCGGTGCTAAGCTCCGGTTTCATTATCCAGTCCCCTGCTGCAGGGCTTGCATAAAAACAATCATAGCAAAATCCCTGGCGGTATATTTTCTTGTTTTTAGCGCAGTTAAGGCATTGGTATCCAGAAAAAGCAATTTCAATATCTTTTCCCAGTAATTGATTCATATGCAGGAAGTCCTCTTCAAAAACCAGGTAATACTGGATTGGATTGCCAAATTCGGTCTGCATTTTTGTAAGTACACCCTGATAGTTCATTTTTGAATTTCAGATTTAAGAATTAAGATTTTATATAGGTTTTGGAAACCGACGTTTTAAATATTACTATTTTTCGCTATTTTTGATTGCGATGTAAAGTTATGATTTTGGCGTTAATCCCAATTCCTAAATCTTAATTCTTAAATCTTAAACCACAAATAAAATCATGCCCATACCTATTATCAATTCGGTAGCATCCTGGATACTCAAGAAACGGATTCATCAGATTGAATTGTTCATCAAATATCCCAATGAAGTACAGGAAGAGCTTTTGATGAATCTGGTACGCAGTGCCGAAAGCACCGTTGTCGGCAAAAGCTATGATTTCGAATCGATACGTTCCTACCAGACTTTCAGCGAACGCATTCCCGTAGCTACTTATGAAGATTTGGAACCGATGATAGAACAAACCCGGAAAGGCGGGCAGAATATATTCTGGAATACGCCGATTAAGTGGTTTGCAAAATCCAGCGGCACGACGAATGCAAAAAGCAAATTCATTCCGGTAAGCGGAGAGGCTTTGGAAAACTGCCATTATAAGGCCGCAAAAGATTTACTCTGCCTTTATCTGAATAACAATGAAGATTCGCAATTGTTTACCGGCAAAAGCCTGAGGCTTGGCGGAAGCAAGCAATTGTATGAAGACAATAATACCTTCTTCGGGGACCTGTCGGCTATATTAATTGAAAACATGCCGATGTGGGCCGAGTTCAGCAGCACACCAAGCAACCGTATATCGTTGATGAGTGACTGGGAAACGAAACTCATGGCCATTGTCAATGAGACGCGGATGGAAAATGTAACCAGCTTTGCCGGCGTGCCTTCGTGGATGCTGGTTTTGCTCAACAAGATGCTTGAAGAGACCGGCAGGGATAATCTTTCGGAAGTGTGGCCCAATGCAGAAGTCTATTTCCATGGTGGGGTTAGTTTTGATCCGTATCGTGAACAATACAAAAAAATCATTCCAAAGGCTGATTTTCAATACTACGAAATCTACAACGCCTCCGAAGGTTTTTTTGCCATACAGGACTTAAACTACTCCAATGATTTACTGCTGATGCTGGATTACGGGATATTCTACGAGTTTATTCCGATGGAAACTTATGGAACGTCGGAGCAAAAAGTCATCCGATTATCAGAGGTTGAACTTGATAAGAATTATGCCATCATTATCACCACCAATTCCGGTTTATGGCGCTACCAGATTGGTGACACCGTCAGGTTTACTTCCTTAAATCCCCATCGCATCCGGGTGACCGGAAGAACAAAGCACCATATCAATGTTTTTGGGGAAGAGCTGATTATTGAGAATTCCGATAACGCGATTGCCAAAGCATGCCAGGTTACACGAACTGAGGTAATTGATTATACCGTTGCGCCGGTATTCATGCAGGGAAAAGAAAAAGGCGCACATGAATGGATCATTGAATTCAGGCAACAGCCGGATGATATGGCACTCTTCAATAAAGTACTGGACGAGACACTCCAATCCCTTAACTCAGACTATGAAGCAAAACGCTACAACAATATGACACTGAAAGCGCCTGTCGTAAACGTCGCGCGCGAAAACCTCTTCTACGATTGGTTGAAACGTCAGGATAAACTGGGTGGGCAGCACAAAATCCCAAGACTCTCAAACGAACGCCATTATGTAGAGCAACTGAAACAATTGCAACATTAATATACTGACTGGCACAGTATTTGCGTTATATCAGGTAAAAAATAAAATGCTATGAAAAAAAGAACTGTCCTGCTATTAATGGCTTCCGGATTATTGTTGGCTTCCTGTGCAAGCAGCGGCTGGAGTTGCTGTAAAAGATACGGCAATACACAGCCGGGAAAAATCCATAAGACAACTGCCAATCCGGATAAAAAGCCACTCGTTTAAACAACCCATCCTGCTTCGGCGGGATTTTTTTTATGGCAAATTAGCAGAAGCTTGGGGGAAATATCCTATCGGTATAGCATGGCTTCGGCATGGCGTTACACAAAGCGATTTTATTTTTTTTAAGAAAACTGTAACAAAATTTGATGCTTTCAGTCTAGTAGGAAATCATCAATCAATCACCCATGAAATCAATCCTTACGACACTCGTCGTGCTTACGAGCTTTTTATCGTCTGCTCAAAAACAGCCTGTGGCTCTTGAAATTAAATGTCCTTCTGATCTTGTTTCCTGCGAATCAGACACCAATCCAAGAACGATTCTCATTGAAAGTTCCGGAAACGAAAACGCGGAAAACGTCGGTTTTTTTGAAACAACAGGCTGCACCTTGTCCGTCTCAAAGGGGCTGCAACCCGGCACCTACTATATTACGATATCCGGCGCCGCTTTTGAAACAAAGAAAACCACGTTTGAAGTAACCGCGCAAACACAAAAACTAAATCTTGAAATACCGTTGAGCCAAAAAGCCAATACGCTGAATGAAGTCACCGTATTCGGGAGCCGTAAACAATACATAAAAGTCGAATCGGACAAAACCACGGTACGCGTGCGTGAAAATGGCATGCTCAACAGCGGGAGCAGCCTGGACGCCGTCAAAAGACTGCCAGGTGTTGTTAAAGGTCCGGGCGGAAACCTTTCTTTGAATGGTAAAGGGGTCCGGATTTACATTGATGGGGCGCCGAGCACCCTTACCGGCACCGATCTTGAAAATTATCTTGCTACGCTTCCTGCAAATGCCATTGAGAAAGTAGAGCTGATTTATAACCCCGGCGCCGCTTATGATGCCAATTCGAGTGGTTCCATCATCAACATCATCACTTCTTCCAAAAAAATGAAAGGCATCAACGCCAGTTTTAACATCAATTATAACTTTAATAA
>CALRKC020000060.1:0-9506 GCA_943367895.1 Erythrobacter sanguineus
CACTCCAACAAGTTCTCCTTTATCGCTTGAACCACAGCTGAACAGTAATGATGATAATGCTGCAAATGCAATGAACTTCTTCATATAAATTTGGGTTAAAATGTATTCATAATTTTAAGGGCGTAAACCTATCTATTATTTTTTTAAAAAACAATTTTTTTGCTAACAAAAACTTAAAAATCTGTGAAATCAGCAGGCAATATCACGTATTTTAAAGCAAGTAGGCTGATTTACAGTATATTTTTTCTTTGGGCCTTCCACCACCTTGCCGGCAGCTCCTGATGGCACGCTTCTTCGTAATCCTTGTACGAACACGGTAATAACGTGTTTCTCTTTAATTTATTATTGCCTGTCGAAACAAAAGGAATTTCAATCCACCAGCGATCGGTTTTATTGCTTTTGTAAAACACCAGGAACTCATCTTCAGTCGGGACGGTATACTTCAGGTAATTTTCCCTGCTTCCGAAAGGGTACTCATTGGAACGGTAATGAAACCCTTCAATAAAATACCATAAAATCTGCGCCACCAACACGGATTCCTGTTTCGAATTATTATGATTGAAAACACCAAACAACGTTACTTTGTCACTTATACCCGCATATCGCGCCAGGGCACAAATCTCTTTCCCATTGAACCCATTCGGCGTAAATGTAACAAAATTACCTGAATCACAAGACTTTACAGCTGTTAAATCTAAACTCACAAAGTCGGCATCGCGAAAAACAGGCTCTGCAATCGATATATTCGCGGAAACCTCGCCAAGCCGGTATGCTTCAAAAAACAGCTTTTCAATTAAATCAATCTCTTCCTGTGAATTGTAATAGGTCTGATACCCTATATTGCTGTAATTAAAAAGGTTCGTGGGCTCATCCATCAGTATCTTTGTGAGATAAGAATCTGCGCTGACCGGACTGTCATGTTTTCCGAAATCAAAACGGCTGTCAATCGAAACCAGGTTGACCATTTGCTCGAGTTGATCGTATGCCCGGTATAGTGGATATGTAAGGTCCTGGGTTCCTCCTATTATAATAGGTATGATTCTTCGTTTGATCAGGTTGGCAGTAACCGCCTGTACCGCATAATAAGTATCGTTGAGCGAATTGCCCGCATAAATATCACCAAGATCCGCAATCGATTCTTCCCAGTTCCCCGGGAAAAGCCCATACAGTTCCCTCCGGATTGCCGTCAGGTCCACCTCATCAAAACTATTGACATCTCCCCTGTTTTCCAACACACCGATGATCGCGATACGAATCTTATCCAGATCCGGAAAATCTGTCTCGGTATGCATCGCAATTTTACTGCCCAGGTGCTGGGAAGAAAGCGCACCAACGAAATCAATAACATCTTTATCTACCGGGGTAAGAAAATCCAGTTCCATGCCTTATTTCTTTTTTGCTACCGCCTTTTTTGCCGCAGGCTTCTTTGCGGTTGCTTTTTTTGCCGCCGCTTTTTTCGGCGTTTTCTTTTCAATCATGTCCTGAACCTGCGCCAGCGTCAACTTCGCCGCATCGACATCCTTGCTGAGTTCTATCTTGATTTTACCTTTTGTTATGACTGACCTTCCCCAACGGGCTTTTTCAATCAAAATGCCTTCTTCAGGCCAGCTTTGTAAAACCTTGTCTATATCTTTCTGTAACTTTTCCTCGATAAGTGTCTCAATATCGGATTGCGAAAGGTTGTCAAAATTGTATTTCTTACTCACGTTGATGAACAATCCGTTCCACTTGATGAACGGACCAAAACGGCCCACACCCTTCTGCACGGGTTCATTCTTATAATGGGCAATCGGCGCATCAGCCCTGGATTTCTCATCAATAATCTCCTGTGCCCGCGACATGGTTACATCGAGCGGGTCTTCGCCTTTTGGCAGGGAAATAAATACTTTCCCGAACCGCACATAGGGTCCGAAGCGTCCGTTATTGACTTCCACTTCTTCTCCTTTATATATACCGAGGTTCTTTGGCAGCAAAAACAAATTCAGTGCTTCCTCCAATGTAATGCTTCCAATATTCTGTTCTGTCCTGAGGCTCGCAAACAGTTTGTCTTCATCCTCCGGCTCACCAATCTGAGCCATGGGTCCGAACTTTCCGAGACGCACACTGACCTGCCTGCCGGTTTTCGGGTCTTTCCCCAAAATCCGCTCTCCGCTTTCGCGCTCGGCATTGGCCTCCACCGATTTTACATTCGGGTGGAAATGGCTGTAAAACTCCTGCATCATCTTGGACCAGTTGACGTTGCCTTCGGCAATCTCATCAAAATCCTGCTCGACTTTTGCGGTAAAATTATAATCGAGGATATTTTCAAAATTCTTTACCAGAAAATCCGTAACGATGATCCCGATATCTGTGGGCACTAACTTTCCTTTGTCGGACCCGGTGTTTTCTTTCAGTTGCTTCTCGGAAATTTTTCCCGATTGCAGCGTCAGTTGCATGTAATTTCTTTCCTGTCCTTCGAGATTTCCCTTTTCAACATAATTCCTGTTGATGATTGTGGAAATCGTCGGCGCATAGGTCGATGGCCTTCCAATTCCAAGCTCCTCTAATTTCTTTACCAGTGAAGCTTCCGTATACCTTGCGGCCGGCCTGGAATATCTTTCGGTTGCGGTAATGTATGAATTCTGCAGCCTTTCATTTACCCTCAGCGCCGGCAGCATACCTTCCTGTTCTTCCTCATCATCGTCATGCCCTTCCAGATACACTTTCAGGAATCCTTCAAACAAAAGCACTTCACCGGTAGCAGTAAACAATTCACTGTGGTTATTGGCCTCAATCTTCACATTGGTGCGCTCCAGTTCGGCGTCGCTCATCTGGGAAGCCAGTGTACGCTTCCAGATCAGCTCATAAAGCCTCGCCTGGTCGCGGTCGATATTCACGGTATGCCTTGACATATCCGTAGGGCGGATTGCTTCGTGCGCCTCCTGTGCCCCTTTGCTCTTGTTGGCAAAAGTCCGTGGCTTTGAAAACTGTTCGCCATACGACGCAATAATTTCAGCTTTTGCGGCACCCATGGCTTCCTGTGAAAGGTTTACGCTGTCGGTTCTCATATAAGTAATAAGTCCGGCCTCGTACAATCTTTGCGCCAACTGCATCGTAATCCCGACCGGGAGGTACAATTTGCGCGCCGCCTCCTGTTGTAAAGTCGACGTTGTAAATGGTGCGGCGGGTGTTTTCCTGGTTGGTTTGGTTTCCAGATCCGCTACCTTATATATAGATCCCGCATTCTTTTGCAGGAAATCCTCTGCTTCTTTTTTGGTGCCGAAGTTTTTCGGAAGCCTCGCCTTGAACGACTTACCGGCCTCATTGATAAATTCGGCGGTGACGGAATACGTGGCAACGGATTTAAAATCCTGAATCTCCCGTTCCCTTTCCACGATCAGCCGCACCGCTACCGATTGCACACGGCCTGCCGAAAGTCCGCCTTTCACCTTACGCCACAAAACCGGCGACAATTCATATCCTACCAAACGGTCCAGTACGCGCCGGGCCTGTTGTGCATTAACGAGGTTATAATCGATTTCCCTTGGATTATCGATTGCCTTGAGGATGGCTGATTTGGTAATCTCATGGAAAACAATCCTCCTGGTCTTTTTTGAATCGAGTTTCAGTTCTTCGGCCAAATGCCATGAAATCGCTTCTCCTTCACGGTCCTCATCGGAAGCCAGCCACACCATCTCTGCATTTTTGGAAAGCGTCTTCAATTTGCTGACCAGCGCTTTTTTATCCGGAGAAACTTCATATTTGGGTTTGAAACCGTTCTCTACATCCACCCCGATTTCCTTCGAGGGAAGATCGGCAATATGGCCGTAACTCGACTCTACCTGAAAGTCGGCACCAAGGAATTTCTCTATTGTCTTGGCCTTTGCAGGCGACTCCACTATCACTAAATTCTTTGCCATAATCCTTTTTTTGTTGTTGGCAAAAGTATAGGTTTTTTTTAAATAACAAGGTAAAGGGGGAAATTCGTGGTTTTACCTATATATAAACAGCCTGAAAAAAAGGACGGACTGCGGTCATTTCCCACGCCATTCATTGATGATAATCACGTAGTTTCCCGTACTTCCCTTTACTATTAATTACATAGATTTGCTTTTTGAAAACAGCGAACTTATTTTTTATGGAGATTGTCAAAACATCAGGCAGATTGAGAAAGGCCGTCAGCATAATCCTTATTACTACCATCTTCGGTCATCTATCATTGCAGCTGTTTCATGTCGAACTCCCCATACCGGAGAATTACCTGAATGCTATCGTCATTACCTTAGTTTTAGCCTGCGCAATATATGAATCGGTTTGCCAACGGCAGGACGACAAAATCAATAAGACAAAGAATTTCCGGTACAGCATGTATTTTTTAATCGGAGTGGTATCGCTGTGGGCATTGTTCTCGGGTTTGGAATTGCTGATGGCACCAACCCATAACTGACCAATGCCCCACATAAAAAAGAGGAGCCTAAGCCCCTCCTTCTCAACCTAACCAATAAACCACATTATGCTGTTCCGGCAAGCTCCGGTCCGCCACTTGCCGTATTGTAAATCACATAGTCGTTGTATTTCGCCTCGCTAACCTCCACCCAGATGTCCTTACCGGTTTCACTGTATTTTGCCAGCAGGGTGTAAAGCGTGTTGGCCAGTATCGTGCGCTGTTCTGTACTGGTATCGCGGTTGTTTATCGCCTGAGTCTGCAGGTCGATCGCCGTGTCGAGTGCGGTTCGCGCAGCATCGAGTGCGGTAATTTTCGCAGCGGTAATACCCTCCCCGGCAAGGTTTGTAAGGTATTTTGTCGCGGTGACCGAAACCATTTTTGCATTCCGGATCAATTCGCCATCAGACTGTTTGCTCAGATCCGTGTTCCCAAATTCCCGAAAACTTCCGGTGTTGGCTCCAAAAACCTGTTTGCCGGCGAGCTGGATGGTGCGCAGTTGTTTCTCGAGTGCGACCCTTGCAGCATCCTTCGCGGCTGTTGCCGTAATCTTGAGGCCGTTCATCTGCTCGTCGGTAGGGAAGTTGGCAAAGTTATTGAGCGCGGTAACGATCTGGGTGCGCTTGGCGGCTGTGAATCCGCGGTCGGTGAATTCCGCGATATCGCGGTCAATCAGCAGCAGGGTGCTGTCTGCAAGTTGTTTTAAATGCCCAAATGTAAAATTGAAATTGGGCGCAATAATGTCTTTTTTTGCCATAATTTGAATTGTTTAGGATTAATAAAAAATTGCAAATCGAAATTATAAAAAAATCTATTTATTAAGCATTAATTAAATTATTTAGCAAATATTTAGCATCAATAGTATCATTATGTTAATTAAAATGTAAAATTAATGTCATCAAGTAACTTTATGATGTATTTTATGACAGCGCACCCTGTTTTCGGACCCAACAAGCTGCTATTCCCGCCGAAATTTGCGGAAACGGTTCATCGAAAGCCGGAAACGGTTCATCGAAAGCCGGAAACGGGTCATCGAAAGCCGGAAATGGTTCATTGAAAGCCGGAGACGGATCATCGAAAGCCGGAGACGATCAAACGAAAGCCGGAGACGGACGATCGAAATGGCAATGACAGCCAACGAAAGCCGGCGGTCGGCAGCGGTTAATTAAAATCAGGCCATTTTACCCGGATAATGATAATTGAGTGTTTGTTTCGTCCTGACATAACCCCTCCACTGCCGCCCTCAGTCCGGCCTTGTTGCATTGTGCAAAGATTGCCATACAGAGAGGCATTCTTATGTTCAGGGACGGCTGTGTAGCAAAGAATTTGTTAAACTGCACCTGTCAACTTGTCATATTCAAATCATTTCCATTATCTTTGAGGCCCTCAGAAATTGAACGCGGTACGCACTTATGGAAAAGATTATTGAAGAAAGCAAACAGGGCGAAAGCCTCGTATTGGAACAGAAATCAGGAAACACCAAAAAGCTTTTTATCGAAAGCTACGGCTGCGCGATGAATTTTTCGGACAGCGAAGTCGTTGCCTCCATCCTTCTGGAAAATGGTTTCAATACCACCCAGATCCTCGAGGAAGCCGATCTGGTGCTCGTGAATACCTGCTCCATCCGTGATAAGGCGGAACAAACCGTCCGCAAACGCCTCGAAAAATACAATGCCGTCAAAAAACGCCAGAACCCGAAAATGAAAGTCGGCGTACTCGGCTGTATGGCAGAAAGGCTTAAAAGCCAGTTCCTGGAAGAAGAGAAAATCGTCGACCTCGTCGTGGGTCCGGATGCATACAAGGATTTGCCCAATTTATTAAAGGAGGTTGAAGCCGGAAACGACGCCATCAACGTCATCCTTTCCAAAGAAGAAACCTACGGCGATATCGCACCGGTCAGGCTCATGAGCAACGGCGTAACCGCTTTTGTATCCATCACCCGCGGCTGCGACAACATGTGCACGTTTTGTGTGGTGCCTTTTACAAGGGGTCGCGAACGCAGCCGGGAACCGCAGAGTATCATGGGCGAGATTGAGGACCTGTGGCTAAAAGGCTTTAAGGAAATCACCCTTTTGGGACAGAATGTCGACAGTTACCTCTGGTATGGCGGCGGATTGAAGAAGGATTTCGAAAAGGCCTCCGACATGCAGAAAGCCACGGCCGTCGGATTTGACCAGCTGCTCGAGATGGTCGCGGTGGCCTACCCCAAACTGCGTATCCGTTTTTCCACCTCCAACCCGCAGGACATGCATGAGGAAGTGCTGCACGTTATTGCAAAATACCCGAACATCTGCAAGCACATCCACCTCCCGGTACAATCGGGCAGCGACAGGATTTTAAAAGAAATGAATCGTTTGCACACGCGTGCAGAATATCTTACGCTGATTGACAATATCAAAAGAATCATCCCCGACTGCAGCATTACCCAGGATATGATTGCAGGCTTCCCTACTGAAACCGAACAGGACCATCAGGATACTTTAGACCTTATGGAATCCGTAAAATATGGTTTCGGTTATATGTATGCCTATTCTGAAAGGCCGGGAACCCTCGCCGGAAGGAAAATGGAAGACGATGTGCCGGAAGAGGTCAAACTGCGCCGCCTTCAGGAAATTGTTGCCCTGCAGCGCGAACACAGTGCCTTCCGTACGAATGAGTTTCTGGGAAAAACTGTAGAAGTACTGATTGAAAAAGAGTCTAAAAGATCGCCAAACGACTGGTCGGGCCGCAATTCCCAAAGCATTATGGTGGTATTTCCTAAAGAGCACTACAAAATGGGCGACTTCGTCAATGTGACCATCACCGACTGCACCAGTGGAACATTAATTGGCAGGGCTGTGGGATTAAGCGACATGAATACTTAAAGAAATATAAGCTTTTGCAATTTAAGTGTAAGAATTTTTTTATCAGATGCTGTTAAATTGCACCAAATAAAATCAACACGTATGGAATCCGTACAAGCCATCAAACAAAAGTTTGAGATCATCGGGAACGACCCGAAACTCAATCGCGCCATCGAGAAAGCGATCCAGGTCGCCCCAACCGACATTACCGTACTGGTTGTCGGGGAAAGCGGTGTCGGAAAAGAAAGCATCCCGAAAATCATCCATTCGCTTTCACACCGGAAGCACGGAAAATATATAGCCGTAAACTGCGGTGCCATTCCGGAAGGAACCATCGACAGCGAGCTTTTCGGACACGAAAAAGGGGCCTTTACGGGCGCTACCGGTACGCGTGAAGGGTATTTTGAGGTCGCTAACGGAGGTACCATTTTCCTTGATGAAGTGGGTGAACTGCCGTTAACCACACAGGTTCGTCTGCTTCGTGTGCTTGAAAACGGCGAATTCATCAAAGTGGGGTCTTCACAGGTACAGAAAACCAACGTGAGGATTGTCGCTGCAACGAACGTCAATCTTTTTGACGCCATTGAAAAAGGGAAATTCAGGGAAGACCTTTATTACAGGTTGAGTACCGTCGACATCATGCTGCCGGCACTTCGCGAGCGTAAAGACGACATTCATTTGTTGTTCCGGAAATTTGCTTCGGATTTTGCCCATAAATATAAAATGCCACCGCTGAAACTTGATGATAACGCGGTGCAGGTGCTGCAGAAATTTCGCTGGAGCGGGAATATCAGGCAGCTTCGCAATGTCGCAGAGCAGATTTCGGTACTGGAAACCAACCGTGAGATATCCGCAGTGACACTGCAATCATACCTGCCTGCCGAAGGCTCGAACCTGCCATCGGTAATCAAAAGCGGAAAAAATGACAACGATTTCAGTACCGAACGGGAAATCTTATATAAAGTGCTTTTCGACATGAAAAGTGATCTGAACGACCTGAAAAAACTCACTATGGAACTGATGAAAAACGGCAGTTCCAAGGTACAGGAAACCAATCCGAACCTGATCCGGAAAATTTACGGAGACAATCACGACGAGGCAGATTTTGATTTCGATGAACCGCAGCAGCACAGCCTCTCGGTACTTCCGGTCATCAACAAGCCGCAACAGGAACATTTCATCAGCGAGCGTGACGACAAATACCTTTTTGCAGAGACCGTTGAGGAAGAAGAAACCCTTCGGTTAGAGCAAAAAGAAATTGAGATGATCAAGAAGTCATTGGAAAAAAATAAAGGGAAAAGAAAAGCCGCAGCAGATGAGCTTGGTATTTCCGAACGGACGTTATACCGCAAAATCAAACAGTTTGATTTGTAGGATGGCACATTGAAATTGAATATCTTTGGCTTTTTAGACCGCATGAAAAAAACATTCTTTTTTACGATACTTACTATAGCCGCATTGGTACTCAATGGTTGCGGTGCTTACAATTTTACCGGAGCAAAACCCATCGATGCCAAGACTTTCCAGGTCAATTACTTCCAGAACAGTGCAGACCTGGTACAACCCGGAATCGAGCGTACGTTTACACAGCAGTTGCAGGAACTGATTCAAAACCAGACGAACCTCAGCCTTACGAATTCCGGTGCCGATCTGGTGTATGAAGGCGAGATAACAGATTTCCGTATCGCACCGATGCAGGCTACCGCAGACCAGCGTGCCGCACAAAACAGGCTTACCATTACGGTGAACGTGCGTTTTACAAATAAAAATAAAGAGGACGACAATTTCGAAAAGCCGTTTTCTTTCTTCTTCGATTACAGTGGTTCGGATCAATTGGTGGGTGCACAGCTGACGGAAGCGGTCAATGCGATTTACGAACGCATTACGCAGGATGTCTTCAATGCGTCGCTGGCAAAATGGTAACCATGAACGCGTTTGATTATACCTATATATTAAACAAACCCGACGCCGTAAATGACCGGCATACTTTTGCACTGGAAAAAATCATCCAGGAATTCCCGTTTTTCCAAAGCGCCAGGGCATTGCACCTGAAAGGGCTCTACAATCAGGACAGCTTTAAATACAACCAGCAATTAAAGGTAACCGCGGCGTATACTACAGACCGAAGTGTGCTTTTTGATTTCATCACTTCCGGTAATTTCAAGGCCCTGCAGCAGCAGTTTTTTGATGAAAAAGAAGCGATGATCAATGAGATCATGGTCCATGAAATGGAGTGGGTA
>CALRKC020000061.1:0-9480 GCA_943367895.1 Erythrobacter sanguineus
CCTGATTGCTCAGGTCTTTGTAATTTCCCATGATATTGTGTTTTTAAGGTTAATATTTATTTTTATGGCAACTCCCGTTATGCTCCCTGCGTCCGCATTAACGGGACCGGGCTATCCGCTCTATCTTTTTTGCCGCCGCTCCGTTTACACTCCGCGACGTCAAAAAAGGATGCCGCTGCTATCCCTGTTGCGGTACTGTGATTAAAGGATGGTGTTTTTCATATTTACGTCAGAAAACGGCCGCTCATTTATATTTTGTTCAAAATCGATTTCAAATCGATGGCATCGTCAAAAAGGTGTCGCCACAAATCACCTTTTTCCCGAATACGTTTCGGAAGGGTTTTCATGTTGAACGCTTTAAGGTCCAGCGAATCATTAATTTCATCCCATTCCAAGGGCGTACTCACACCAGCCCCTTCCCGCGGACGTAACGAGTAAATGCTGGCCATCGTTTTTCCCTTTCCATTCTGCAGGAAATCGAGATAAACCTTCCCTTTCCGCTTTGAAGGCATTCGCTCTAAACTCGTAATGTTCGGTAAATCACGGTGTACCATCTGACTTACGAGCTGCGAAAACTGCCTTGTCTGCTCGTAAGTATATTTTGGCAAAACGGGAATAAATACATGCAAACCATTTCCGCCGGAAGTCTTGATATAAGCAGGAACCTTCAGTCTGTCCAGTACCTCTTTGACCTTCTGCGCCGTTTTGACAATGTTTTTCATCGGCGCACCTTTCGGGTCCAGATCAAAAATGATGTAATCTGGATTGTTCAGTGATCCGATGCGGCTGCTCCAGGGGTTCAGCTCAATACAACCCCAATTCACCAGGAACAGCAACGTTTCCTCATCATTGCAGATCAGCCATTCGATACTTTCTTCGTTGCTGTCAGATTTTATTTTCCGGGTCTTGATCCATTTCGGGACTTTGCCGGCGACATCTTTTTGAAAGAAGCCTTCATTCTTGATACCGTCCGGCGTCCGCCGAAGTGATTGCGGACGGTCTTTCAGATACGGTAAAATATAATCGGAAACCGAGCGGTAATACGCAATCACATCGCCCTTGGTAATCTTTTCTTTTGGCCAGAAAACCTTATCCAGGTTGGTGAATTCCATACGGCTGTTTTTAGTAGCTGCTGCCGGCTTCAAACTGTTTTCTGAAACCTTTTCTACCGGAATCGCTGGTTTTTCCATCACAATGTCTTTCGGATCCTTATCAGCACGAAGCCCAAGAAATACCGGATGACGCATGCTGCCGGTTTCTGTAAATTCTGAGAATTTAAGCTGGGCAATCAGTTTTGGGCTTACCCAATGCACATTTTTTTCATTTGGAACTTCAGAAAATGGGGATGTCTTTCGTTCAATGCGATCCAGTTTTTTGCGTAAGTCTTCTAAAATAGTTTCTGTAAATCCGCTGCCGACTTTTCCTGAATAAATAAAATCCTTTCCGTCATAGTAGCCGCAAAGCAACGCCCCGAGCCCTTTCCTGCCGCCCCGTGGATCCGTAAATCCACCGATGACCATTTCCTGCTGTTTGTTGGCTTTAAACTTAAGCCAATCCCGTGAACGTTTATCTGCCTGGTATCTTGAATCGGCTTTTTTCGCAATAATGCCTTCGCCGCCATGCTGCTGGACAGTTTCAAAAACCTTAATACCATTGGCAATGGTATGCTCAGAAAAAATAATGTTATCTTTTTGAGGTAGTACCGCCTTTAATATCTTTTTCCGAAGCAGCAGCCCCAGATTCCGTAAGTCATAGCCCTGAAAGTAAATGATGTCAAAAACATAAAACCGAAGTTTTCCTTTTCCAGGCTGCTCTCCATACTTCTGCAACCACTGAAAATTGCTTTTGCCTTTAGCATCCTCAATGACGATTTCACCGTCCACTACCATGTCCTGCGGTGTCCCGTCCAGGGCTTTTGCGATTTCAGGATATTTGCCATCGAAGCTGATGCCGTTTCTTGAAATCAGTGTCGCTTTTTTATTTCGTATTTGCGCCAATGCCCTGTAGCCGTCATATTTGTTTTCAAAAATCCAGTCATTATGGTCAAAAGCGCCATCGGTAAGCGTAGCCAGCTGTGGCCGCCAGTCTTCGGGAAACGATTGGAGCTTTACGGCATCAATCAGGTCATCGCCCGAAAATTCGCCATCAGAACTGGCGGAATGGGCCATTTTATCTTCTTCTTTCCGTTCCGTTTTATTTTCGTCAGCAGCTTTTTTACTGGTTGATTTCCGATTGCTTTTCCATACGTCATTTCCTTTTGCAATGGCATCAAAATCCCTCTTGGTGAGCGCGGAATATTCATTAAATTTCTTTCCATCAGCGAAATCGTCTTTCCCTTTCATCAAAAGCCACTGCTTATCATCATCCTTAATACTGAAAAGATGGTAAGAGCCTTTAAGCTTACTGCCTTCAAGCACTACTTTAATGGAGCCGGCCTTCAGCTGTTTTTTCATAAGGGCATTGTCTTTAAAACCTTCGTCATTGCCTTCAGCATGATAGGTGCCGATATCCCATACCATTACGGTTCCGCCGCCATATTCCCCTTCAGGGATGGTGCCTTCAAAATCGATGTAATCCATCGGATGGTCTTCAACGTGCACCGCCAGTCGTTTGATATCGGGGTCTGAAGACGGGCCTTTTGGGACGGCCCAACTCACCAGGACACCATCAATTTCCAGCCTGAAATCATAATGCAGGTGTGATGCAGCATGTTTCTGCACTACAAAACGCAATGTATCTTTGGAATTTTTCTTAATTCCTTTCGGCTCTTTCGTTTTGGAGAAATTCCGTTTCTGATTGTATGTTTCTAATGGCATAATGATCAGTTTTTCATCGCTTCAAGACTGGCTTTCAATTGTTCCAGTAAATCATCGGCATCGGTTTTCCTGGATTTTGGGGCAACGGCTTCTTTTTTAGCAGTTTTTTTCCCTTTCGGTGCGGCGAGCTTTTTCTTGATCATCTTCATAAGCTCATCCTTATAGGTATCCTTATATTTTTCGGGCTCGAACTTTTCAGTCATCTGGTCGATTATCGTCATCGCCATATCAAGTTCTTTTTTCTGTATTGTAATACTGCCGGGTATTTTTGCGGCTTTCGGATCCCGTAAATCCTGATCAAAACGAATTTGTATCAGTAAGATGGCATCCTCTTCAACCTTTAGTATCCCAAGATGCTCCGAACTGCGAATGATGAATTTGGCCAAACCGACTTTTCCTGATTTTTTGAGTGCTGCACGCAATAAGGCATACGTTTTTACAGCGGCTTTGTCGGGCTCCACTATGTAGGGCTTTTCAAGATATTTTGACGGGATCTGGTCTTCGAGTACAAACTCGAAAATATCGATGGTTTGCGTTTTTTCCGGCATGGCTTTGGCAATGTCTGTTTTGTCAAGCACAACATAGTCGCCATCGTCCCTTTTATAACCTTTTGCTATTTCATCCCACGGGACCTCCTTGCCGTCTTTTTTACAGACACGGACGTATTCAATGGCACACTGGTCCTTTTTTCGAATCATATCAAGGTCGATACGATGGGTCACCGAACCACTGTACAACCGAACCGGAATGTTAACCAGCCCGAAGCTGATGCCGCCTTTCCATAGTGCCTTCATAAGCATGAATTTTAGCATGTCTTACAAAGTTTGTAATTATAGTGTTGGAACGGCTTATGTAATTTTGAAGATAGGTTACAAAATTATGAATGCGGATATAACATTAGATCAGGCGGGGATGTAAATGTGGAAAGTAGCGCCTTCACCCGGCTGCCCGATAGCAGCAATATAGCCATTGTGGTTGAGCACTATTTTCTTTACAATCGCCAAACCTATGCCGGTACCGTTGAACTCGTATTTGTTATGAAGCCTCTGGAAAACTTCAAAAATGCGCTCCCCGTATTGCGGATCAAATCCAATACCATTATCAGAGACTGTAATATGACAATACGGCTCATCCTGCTGTAAGGCAATGACGCCTGTTTCATAGCCTTTGACGATTTCGCTTTTGATTGTTATTTCGGGTTTGCTGTCAGGTTTGCTGAATTTTAATGCATTTCCGATAAGGTTGTGCATGAGCTGTATAAATTGAAAGGGCACGATCGGTATGGTATCGAGATGACCTGTGCGGATTACGGCTTTTTTTTCGTCTATTGTATCCTTAAGTTCTTTTTCGACTTCGCTGACAATATTTTTCAGATTTGTACTAACGAATTTCAGGTCTGATGTGCTGGTCCTCGAATAAGCGAGCAGGTCAAGGATTAAGGTTTGCATTCGGTTTGCGGCTGCCTGCATCCTGGAGAAATAGTCTTTGGCATTGTCTGATAAATGTTCATACTCCTTTTCGAGCAGTCGGCTTGCAAAGGTTTGTATCTTGCGCAAAGGTTCCTGTAAATCGTGACTGGAAACATAGGCGAACGACTGTAACTCGGCATTCATTTTTTCAAGGTCATTGTTTTTGCGTTCCAATTCCCTGGTGCGTTCCATTACTTGCCTTTCAAGTTCATTTACAAATACTTTCTGCTCATGGATATCGGTGCTTGTCCCAACCCACATCTGGATATTTCCAGCAGCATCGCGCTGTGCCGTTGCCCTGCAAAGATGCCAGCGGTATACCCCGTCATTGCGCCTGAAGCGGTGTTGGAATATATAGTCCTTTCCTGTAAGCAGGGCATCATCCCAGGTCTTGATGGTGTGCTCGATCTCGTCAGGATGAACAATATCAACCCAGCCAAATTCACTCAGGACTTTCTTGTCTATTCCGGAATATTGCTGTACTGATTTGTTAAAGTAGGTAATTTGTCCCCGCGGATTGGTAGTCCAGATGTGCTGCGGAAGCGAGTCTGCCAAAAGCCTGAATTTGGTTTCGCTTTCAAGCAATTCCTGCTCTCTTAATTTCTCTTCGTTGATGTCCCTGAGTGTACCCAGCATCTTAAGTGGCCTGTTTTCTTCATCGAAAAACACTTTTCCCTGCGTCCGGATCCAGGTAACCTCTCCGTCAGGTTTTATTACCCGCGCCTCATATTTATAGATACTGGTTTTCAGAGCCTCTTCAAAAGCTTTTTCTACTATATCGGTTCGATCCTCGGGATGAATTTGTCCCCGCATCGCGGCATGTGAAATCTTATCCGATTTATGGTGCCCGAATATTTCGGCAAGCCTCTCAGAATGGATGATATCCCGGGTCACCAAATCGAGATCCCAGGTTGACATTTCTGTCGCTTCAGTCGCCAGTCGCAGTCTTTCCTCTGCATCTTCCACTTTTTTCCGCGCTTCGACGCGCTCGGTTACATCATTTACCGTTACGATAATTCCTGAAACGCTGTTGTCGGGATTATAGAGTGGGGCATATTGATAATCAAGGTAGAATTTCCTCATGCCATCATCCCCGTGTACATAGGCTACCGACTCATTTTCGTTGTAGGTTTTACCATTCTTGAAAACATCTTCCAGCAAAGCCGCATATTTCTGGTCCTTTAGTTCAGGAAAGACATCGAGGATTTTTTTACCCATTACCTCTTCCGTGTTTTTCCGCCATATATCCCTGACCAGAATATTATTCGCCATTTCAATAATGAACTCCGGACCGCGAAAGATAGTCATCGCAATCGGTGACTGCATGACCAGACTCCTGAATTGCTTTTCGCTCTCTACCAGCGATTGCTTTGCCTTAACGCTTTCGGTAACTTCGGTAGCAACAACCATAATGCCGGAAATGCTTCCATCTTCCTCACGCAGCGGATGGTAGACCAGGTTGAAATAGGCCAGTTCTTCTTTGCCATAGCGGTTTAAAATGACCGAAAGTTCGGAAGCGTGAAAAGCAATTCCGGTTTCGAGTACCCCGTTTAGCAAAGGCTCCACCACTGATTTTACGCTGGGTAACGAATCAAACAAGGGTTTCCCGACAAAATCTTTCTCTGTTCTGTCAACCAGCATCAGGTAGTTGTCGTTCGCCATTTCCGGGACGAATTCCGGGCCACGCAGTATGGTAATGGCCAAAGGTGCCTGTTTTACGGTATTCCTGAAACGTTTGTCGGTAGTTTCAAGCTGGTACAATGTTGCTTTAAGTGACGCTTCGGTTTTCTTTAAGTCTGAAATAAGGTTTACCTTTTCGGTTGTTTCGGAACAGGTAACAAAAATTCCGCCTACACCTCCCGATTCATCGTTTACAGGACTGTAACTGAAAGTCCAGTACACATCCTCAATTTTACCATTCCTGAAAATCGGGATCAATTGGTCTTCAGCCCAGGTTGCCTCGCCACCCTGCCAGACCTTATCCATTAGCGGTTTGATGACATCCCATATTTCCGGCCACGCCTTTTCACCCTTTTCGCCTAAAATATTGGGGTGTTTCCCATTCTCGCCAAGGCTTGGACGGTAAGCATCATTATAGAAACACACCAGGTCCGGTCCCCAGAAAAGAAACATTGGAAATTTTGATTTTAACAACAGCCCTAAGGTGGTCCTGAGGCTTTGTGGCCAGCTCCCGATGGGTCCGACCAATGAATCGTCCCAGTTTTTTTCTCTGGTCAGCGTGGCCATTTCGCCATGACCTGACAGGAAGCTGAAATTGCTATTTGTGTAAACGTCTTTCATAATCAGGGATTCAGGACAAACGAATTTGGTGATGCCACTTGTGGATCGGTTATGGTGGTAATGGCTAAACGGATTACGGATTTTAAATCGTGAAATGCATTTGGCTTTACGAAATAATGTGTTGCGCCAATGCGATGTAATTTCTCGGCCATGCTGGTATCAAAATAGGTGGAAAATACTATAACGGGGAGCGATTTCAGCTGCTGGCTTTCGCGGATTTCCTGAATGCATTCCATGCCGTTTTTCAATGGCATATTAAGGTCGGTGAAAATCAATGTAGGCAGTGCTGTGAGGCCATGCAGCAATTCCATGAGCTTTACACCGTTGTTGACCACCGTCAGACGTATGGTTTCATCAATTTCGGAAAGGGCTTCTGTAAACAGCAAACAGTCGTCACTATCGTCCTCAGCCAATATAATTTGTATGATGTGGTTGTCCATTAATTTAACTTTCTGGTCGGAAATCGTATTAAATGTAAGCATAAAGATTTATATATTCTTCATTCTAATAAAAACCCGCTCGCCAAAGCACCGGCAAATGTGGTTTCCGATTGTTGGTTTAGCTTGCCCTTTTTCCTTTCATCAACAAATCCAATGCCTCAGTAAATGAACCCGCACGGATGATTTCCCCTGAATTCACAAAGAAAATTACGTCAGCGCCTTTAATTGTATTAAGTCTGTGGGCGATGATAATCCGCGTGGTTTTTTCAGGCAGTTTTTTCAGGATTTCATCCAGTAGCTGCTCTGTAACTGTGTCGATGTTGGCTGTGGCCTCATCAAGTATCAGTACATCCGGATTTCGCAAAACAGCACGCATAAAAGCTATCAGTTGTTTTTGCCCGATACTGATGCTTTCACCGGAAGACGAAACAGCCGTTTCCAGCCCATTTTCAAAAATGCCAAGCAGGTCCGTCAGGTTGTTATCCCGGATTACTTTTTCAAGCGCTTCATCCGTAAAGTCTTTATACTGTTCATTTCCGTACAATATATTCTCTTTAACGGTACCCGAAAAGAGGAAAGGATCCTGCAGGATAAAGCCAATCTTATCCGTACGCGCTTCCGGTGTATAGCTCCTTATGTCCCTGCCATCAAGGAAAATCTTCCCGCTTATCGGATCATACAGTCTCGCAATCAGTGAAGCAGTGGTCGATTTTCCGCCCCCAGTGGGACCCACGAAAGCATAGGTTTTTCCTTTTTCGATTTCGAGCGAAACATCGTGCAGTATTTCCCTGCCTTCTTCGTAACCAAAATGGACATTGCGGAATTCTACTAAGGCAGTTGATGTTTCATCCGTTGTCCCGGGCTGTGTTTTCAAATCACTTTCAAGGGACAGAATCTGACTTACCCTGTCCCATGCCGCCATCGCCACCTGAAAGCTGGTCCATAACGTGGCAAGCTGCCGTAGCGGGTTGTAAAAATTAACAGAATAGGCGAGGTAACTGACCAGCAATCCTACGGTAAATTCATTTTCCGAAATCAGGTAGATCCCGTAAGACAATACAATCAATTGGGCAAGGCTTGAAAATAGGGTAGATACCGGCAGAAAGAGGTTGTTTGCCAGTCCGGCTCCAACGGCGGTATCATAATTTTCCCGACTGACTTTTTCAAAGCGTTTCCTGAAATAATCCCTTCTGTTGAAAGCAATAATCACCCGGAAGTTCGCCAGGCTCTCCTGAATCTCACTGCTTAATCCGCCCGTACTTTTGAGGTTTGCGGCATTTTTACGCTTTACCCACGGAGAAATGGCCCGGGTAAACAGTAAAATCAGCAGTCCCGGAACCAAAGTAGCAACGCCGAGCTTGGGGTTGATGACCAATAGGAATATACCCGCACCGGTCATCGTGGCGATACTGCCAATAAACTGTACCAAAGACTGCGAAAAGAACGTATTGATTTTATCGGCATCGTTGTTAACCCTCGAAATTAAATCACCTGCTTTATTAGCGTTGAAAAATGCGACGGGGAGCGACTGTAATTTTTTAAAGATGCTGTTGCGCAAGGTAAATAACATCCGCTGGCTTACGCCGCCCATTAATTTTGTCTGAAAGTAACTGGTAAACAAGGCCATGAGGTACATCGCCAGCAGTATTCCCGAATAAACCAGGACACCATCGTATTCCCTTTGCTGTATGTAGGTGTCAATCGTATGCCCAACGAGATACGGCCCCAATAAATTGAGGATGGCGTTCATCAGGATGGCAACGGTCGCGAGCAGCAGGTATTTCCGCTCGTGGGCAATCAGCCTCAACAGGTTGCGGAGTCCGGCAAGTGTGGCTGTTTTTTGCTCTTCTCCCGACGATTGGTTCAGATTATATTTCATAATGGCTGGTACTTTTCTGGGAGTTTGACAATTGCACATACTCAGGGCTGGATTCCATTAACGCATTGTGCTGGCCGGCGGCTATGATTTCACCCTGCATCATCAGGATGATCTGGTCGAAATGTTCGGCAGCTGCAATTTTCTGGGTAACTGATATAACAGTTAAATCCGGGTAATTTTTGCCGATGTTTTCCAGTATTTTAGCTTCGGTCTGAGGGTCGACGCGCGCCGTAAAATCATCAAGCAGCAATACTGACGGATTTACGGCCAAGGCCCTTGCGAGCATAATCCGCTGTTTCTGCCCGCCCGAGAGGCTGGAGCCCCTTTCAGAGACTATCGTGCCTAACTTCTGCGGAAGCGAATCAATAAAATCGCTTAGCTCTGCCGTTTGTATCGCTTTTTCCAGTGATGCGTCGGTTACCACATCGCTGAAGGCAATGTTTTCGCGGATGCTCATGTTGAAGATGATGCTGTCCTGGAATACGAAACCGATATGGCTGTGAAAATGGTCACTTTTATAATCTTTTATTGGATGGTTGTCAAATAAAACGCTGCCGCTGTCGGCGGGGATCAAT
>CALRKC020000062.1:0-9434 GCA_943367895.1 Erythrobacter sanguineus
TGGAGCCGATGGAGGGACTCGAACCCACGACCTGCTGATTACAAATCAGCTGCTCTAGCCAACTGAGCTACACCGGCGGCGTATTAACGGTGCAAATATAATTTTGATTTTCTAATTACCAAAAAAATATTGGCAAATTTTACCGTAAAATGCGATTATAATGCGTTGATTTTAGCAATAAGCTGAGTAGCAGATTGTTCTAATTCTGCGCTGATTTGCTTATAATGTGCCTTAGTATTGTCTACTTTCTTAGCATTGACTTTAGCGATAAGGCTGTCGAAAGAAGCCAGTGCCTCGTCGATAATAGCATTTGTTGCTTCAGTCGGCTTTCCAGTGGTCGACATTTCGAAAAGGTAAACCGCTTCGATGATATCACCTAAAACGTAATTGATGTCTTTCTTTAAATTTCTAACATTTGCCATCTTGAACTGATTTTTTTAAAATTGTGGTGCAAAACTACACATTATCTTTGGATTAGCCTAAGAAATATAAATTTCTAAGAGGGACGCCTGTCCTTCAAGGCGGTAATCTTTCAATGCAGCAGGGATCAATATGGTATCGCCGGTCTTATCTTGATAGGTTATGCCATCGGCATCCAGAGAAAAATACCCTTCCGTACACATGTACACGCGAAAAGATTCCGCGTTTTGCCTAACTGCCATTTCTCCGTCAAGCGGAATAAAATTGGTCGTAAAATAGGGGCAATCTACCATAACATTAGCTTCATTCCTATTCCTGGGATATTTTTTTTGGGAATCCACCGGATGGTAATTAATTGCATCCAGCGCTTCCTCAACATGCAGCTGACGCGTGTTGCCGTTCGCATCCTTACGGTCAAAATCGTAGATGCGATAGGTTATATCAGAGGTCTGTTGGATTTCCGCAATTACCAGGCCGGCACCAATGGCATGCACCGTACCTGTTTCTAGGAAAAAGACATCGCCGGGTTTTGCCTTCACGGTATCCAATAATGAAACAATACTATTGTCTTCAAGGCTTTTAAGATATTCCTGCGGACCCGATTCTTTCTTAAAACCGACAATGATACGGGAATCAGGATCGGCCTGCATCACATACCACATCTCGGTCTTACCGAATGAATTGTGGCGTTTCGCGGCCAGTTCGTCGTTCGGGTGCACCTGTATTGACAGGTCTTCACGCGCATCGAGGTATTTAAACAACAACGGAAATTCTGTCCCGAAACGTTTGTAAACATTACTACCCAACAACATTTCCGGTCCGGACAGGATCACTTCAGTCAATGGTTTTCCCTGATAAACGCCATTCGCAACAACGCTGATGTCGCCTTTCACAGTCGACAGTTCCCAGCTTTCTCCTGTGATTTCAGAAGTAATGGGCTTGTTGAGTAAGGTTTTCAGCTTTTGACCACCCCATATCCTTTCCTTAAGGATGGGTTCAAACTGCATCGGATATAGTGTAATGCTCATGATTTTTTATTGCAAATTTCAATTTTTAGGGCCAATAAATCTGATACAATTTTGCTAATTCCTTGTACAATTTCTATTATTCGCCGCGGTAAGTAACGAAATTGCGGGGGGTTTCATAAAGCACGACTTCAAGGGAAAAACCAGCAGGCATCCTTTTGCTGAGTTTGTTCCAGATGACTACCGAAATATTTTCTGCCGTGGGATTAAGGTCTTTGAAATCAGGCACGTCGAGATTCAGGTTTTTATGGTCAAAAGCGTCTTCAACCTCTTCGGCAATCATTGTGCTCAAATCCTTAATATCCATCACATAGCCCGTTTCGGGATCGATATTGCCGGTGACATTTACGATGAGCTCATAATTGTGCCCGTGAAAATTCGGGTTGTTGCATTTGCCAAAAACAGCATTGTTCTTCGCATCACTCCAATCTTTACGGTACAGCCGGTGTGCTGCATTAAAATGGGCCTTCCTGGAAATTGTTGCTTTCATATCTTATAATGTATGTTCTTCCAGATAGTGGTAAAATTCATCAAAAATTATCCGGAACCAAATTGTGTAAACTTCCGGATGCAGTGCCATGTCAGCTTTAATGTCTTCTACCGACATCCATTTCCAGGATTCGGCTTCTGCTTTATTCAACACCGGATCCTCATTGTAGTAGCCGATCATTACGTGGTCAAGTTCATGCTCTGTAAGGCCATTGTCGAAAGGTGCTTTGTAAATAAAATGAAACAGCTCTTTCAGTTCCGTGCGGAATCCCATTTCATCGTACAGTCGTCTCGTTCCAGCCTCAAGGTTCGTTTCGCCCTGGCGCTGGTGGCTGCAGCAGGTATTGGTCCACAATAGTGGAGAATGGTACTTGTCTGCAGCGCGTTGCTGCAGCATAATCTCCTTTTTGTCATTCAGGATAAATACGGAAAACGCACGGTGCAGCAGTGCTTTTTCGTGTGCTTCCAGTTTTGGCATTAATCCAATTTGATTGTCTTCTGTGTCAACCAATATCACCTGTTCTTCTGTCATGGCTTTTCTATTGCTGTCAAAAGTACTAAAAAACTTATGGGCGTCAAATGATGGCGATTAATTTGGGATTTGTTTAATGCGTACAATAATTAAAACAGAATGCTGTTAAAAAATAAAACCTACTGATGAAAAAGACGCTATTAATCTTTTATTTGTTTTCGCCATTATGGACGGCTGCGCAGCTTTCGCCTGAAATTGAGCGGCTATTCCTTGAGGCCAATAAAACAGACCTTGAAACCAGTCCGCATCTTGGCTACAGCGGGATCACGAACCCGGTCTTCGGCATTTATGCTGAAATAAAGGAAAAAGCTACGGCAGCTGAATTGTACTATATGGCAACTCATGGAAACCGTTACACGAAATCCAGTATGGCTGCGGCACTTGTAAACTTAAAATCAGATAAACTTTCCGACTTGTTTACCCATTTCCTTCACCAGAATGACCCCATTTATATAAAAACCGGCTGTATGGGATACGATTCGACATTGCTGGCAGAATTGTATTCCGAATTGTTTTATCAGAAAAACTGGCTTGCGGAAATAGCGAATTTCAAAGCGAATTATTCGGAAGAAGAAAAGTCAGAA
The DNA here is from genome assembly GCA_943367895.1 of Erythrobacter sanguineus. Taxonomy (GTDB): domain Bacteria; phylum Bacteroidota; class Bacteroidia; order Flavobacteriales; family Flavobacteriaceae; genus Flavobacterium. The sequence goes on from CALRKC020000062.1 coordinate 3,051, forward strand.
TATCAAAAAAGTCAGGCATTATACGGAAAAGACCAATATCCTGACCATACATCAGTCTGGAATATTACCGAAATTGACAGCCTGCTTAACATCTTCCGCAATCGGGCTATTGCATACGAAAATATCGACAGCGTTTCTGCAAGCCTTATCATGTCAATGTCGCATTATAAATTTGAAAACTATTCGCGCATCCGTTTTTTAGCAAATAAATATCCTACGCCGGAACTGATGGCCGCACTGGCTCATTTTCAAAGAAAAGAAGATCTGGATTTGTTTACAGACCACTTCGATGATGCGTTTCTTGCTGTCGAAAAGTTCCCTCACGAATCGTTCATTCCATTATTGAAGCAAAAATTTTCAAATCGTATTGACGACAGTCGTTTCTTAAAGGCCACAGCCGCTTACAGGAATCGGAAAATTTTCCCCGTACTCGATATCTTATTCGCCAACCTTACCTTTTCAATCAGGAAATCCGACATCGGTACATCCGACATAGAACTGCTGGATATCATTTATAATTCGATGGAAAGTGCACAATGCCGGGATTTTGACACTTATCTTAAAAAAGTATGGGAAGTACATAAAGTAATCAGCTTCACTTACTTTCAGAAGTTGACAGCAAAAGGAGCATACAAATCATTACTTAAAGGGTTCCGAAATCCACAGAAACTCATCAAGGCCATCAGTGATAGTGAACACTGTGCAATTGCTTATACTGAAGACGCACTATTTGGAGAGTTATGCCCTCAAATTCTGGAATCCCTCCAGAAAAAATACAGCAAAGAACCTGGCTTACTCCCGGATTGCAACGGAGAATACTGATACAAAGATAAAGACATCATTCTTTTTACTATTTTTATCCAAAATCTTATCCTTTTAACCAATGAAAAAAAATCTTCCGTTGATCATGCTTTTTGTCGGGCTTGCTGCTTTTGCCCAGAACTTTCAGGTTCCCTCATATAAATTCGAAAAGGATGCCGATTATGCAAAGTACAACAACGAGATACTGCAATGCATCGCCTGGCTGGAGACCAGACCTGCAGATGTTGCGAAAAAGAATGAAGCGACACAGTTCTTTATACAATGGCTCACCGGCACACCGGATGTTTCCGTTGAATTACTGCCCGGCATCATCAAATTCGAACAGGACAATTCTGATTTGCTGATGGCTTTTATGTATGGCTGGGCAAGATACAGTCTTGAAAATCCAAAAGACACCGATGCCGTCAGACTCAACGCTGCCGCGTTGAAAAGTGCCTTAAAAATGTATCGCAACAGCAATAGTAAAGACGCGGGGGCCGATATGCTCGCGAAACTTGAAGAAGAAAACCGTCTTGAACAATGGGTCGAAGAACAGCTGAAGACAAAATGATTACAACCGGGATTTCCCGGTTTTTTTAATCTTAAATGATTACGCGAAAAAAGACATTCGGTGTAATGCCCAATGAATAATAATCCTGCTTTTCATAGCGTTCATTCGCCAAATCCGAAATCGTGCTGAACTGCCTTTCATATTCGCGGCTGATGATGCTCTTCCTGTTGTAAAGGTTGTATATCGAAAAACCCGTCCTGAAATTCACTTTCCCTGACGAAAATGTATACTCACAGGACAAATCCATCCTGTGGTACACCGGCAGCGTGTTTGCATTAAACGATTCAACCATGCCGCGTTCGTTAATGATGCTGTATGGCTTTCCGGTATGCCAGAACCATCCCAAAGCACCTGAGAATCTGCCCCATTTCCTGTTCAGGTTCAGGTTTATGGCATGGGCGATATTGTAATTCGCCTGAAAGTAGCTGCCTCCGTTAAGGCCGTTAAATTTATTCTGTGAATCCTGGAAAGAATACGTCAGCGAAGTACGCCAATCAGCTGACTTCTTCTGAATAAATACATCAAGCCCTTTTGTAAACCCCTGGCCTGCCGACGTCTGGTTTTCATTTTGGTTGAAAAAACCGAAGTTCAGCCCGATAATACCATTAATAGTTTTATAATAACCATCTACATCTAGCAGCCAGTTGTCTTTCTTATAAATAAATCCGGCCGAAAATTGGTTGGATTTCTGGATTGGGTACTTCCCGTCGTCTGACAAGACCCAGACGTAGTTCTCAAGACTCAGATCGTTGGTACTGTTTTCCCTGGCCTGGTTCATGAATTGGTTTTTTCTTTCATATGAAAACTGCAGCGCAAACGCTTTTGTGATCTTATCCTGAATGAAAATCCGCGGCTCAAAAGTACTCGCATCTATTTTGCTGAAATAATTGTATCGCACTCCGGTCTGGAAATGCCACGCATGAATCGCGTAATTATGGCTCATGTACAGCGAATGCAAAACGTTAAAAAGCTGTCTTTGGTTCAAATCAATACCGACGTCCTGATTGTAAGTATTGAACAAATGTGAAACATCATTTCCGGAAACCTGATAACCGTAATCGAGCTGCATGTTTTGATTTAAAACAGAATGAAAGTTGAGCTCACCGCCGGAGTTTACTATCCTGTTCAGCTTTTTAAAAATCTCAAAACTGCCATTGGCTTCATTGTCCTGCTTTTTCGAATAATCGAAGTCATACACCGAATAATACAAAACCATTTTTTGCGAAAAGCGATCGGAATACTTTTGATGCCAGTTTAAGCTGTAACCGTCATTGAGGATTTTCATTTGTTGGTTTGACGTGCTGTCGGCTGCAATCCTGTATTTATAATTCAGGTTGTTGTTGATGGACAGGCCCGTAAACGACAATGTTGTCTTATCGGATGGCCTGAAAATAATCTTTGCCGAATAGTCATAGAACTGAAACCTGTTCCTGTCATTAAACGACCTGAAATCAGTATTCTGGAACACCTTATTGGCGAGTTGGTTGAAGGTGGTGCTGCGCCACAATTCTGTGAATGATTTGCGCGCGGAAAACTGCATATCCAGTTTGTTTTTTATCACCGGCAATTGCATAAAATAATCCGCATTCAGGGCATTGATCCCGGCCACAAGCCGAACTTCTTTCTGCAGCTGGTTCGACGTCTCAATATCGATGATGCTTGATGCGCGCTCACCGTAATTCGAGGGCGCCGCTTTGTTATAAAAACTGACGCTTTTGACGATGTTCGGGTTGATGCCCGAGATCATCCCGAACAAATGCCCCGGATGATACAACCTGATGCCATCGAGTAAGATCAGGTTCTGGTCCTGTGTACCGCCACGCACATAAATTCCCGTTGCCGTTTCGTTGGGGCTTTTTACACCCGGTAATTGCTGTAAGGACAACAATACGTCGGCGTCGGTGACACCGGCAAGTACTTCTGCATTTTTTGGGGACAGCACAAAACGCTGATTGTATTTGCTGACGCCGTTGATCAGGAAGGAACCGACAACCACTTCACTGAGCCGTATGGGAGTCTCCTCGCGCCTGACTGCGATTAAAGCATAATATCGGTTGCTGATTTTCTCGGCTTTAAGTCCGAACTGAAGCTCCAGTTCGCGGTTCACCTCATCAATGTCGTACTCCTTCTTTCCAAGCGAAATCCTTTTATCGCTCACCAGGCTGTCGGCATAGGAATATTTGATATCAAAACTTCGCTCAATCCTGGAAATAGCGATTTCCAATGGCATTTCAACACATTCAAATATTACTTTTGATTGCGATAAAATGACATTTGAGAATAAGAAGAGACAAACAAACAGTAGCTTATTCATTCGTGACTTCGATTTCTCCCGCGGTTATGGACTTGTATTTTAAATGAAATGGCAGGCATACCGACTTCATCGCCTTATCAATATCGACCGTTGACACTGCGCCGGTAAAACTCATCCCTTTGATGTTTTCAGGGTAGTTGATTTTTAATCCGTACTCGTTTTCGATTTTTTCAAATACCGCTTCTACAGGGGTTTTGAAAAAACTGCTTTCATTTCCGGCTCCTTCGTGCCAAAGTCTTATTTCCTGATTCCATTCGGTAACCTTATCCTGATAAAAAGCAACGCTTTTACCCGGTGTCAGTTCAATCGATTTATCGGCGGAATCAACCCGTACTTTCCCTTCGTCACAATGCACTTCAAAATAAGAATCAAAGGCGATTACCCTGAATTTTGTTCCCAATACCGTAACACTCCCATGAGCTGTATTCACTGTAAATTTACTTCCTTTTTCCACTTCAAAATAAGCTTCACCCTTAAGTGACAAATTGCGGCTGAATTTAAAAAAGTTAGAATACTTCAGCGTGGATGCCGCACCGAGACGCACCCGGGAATTGTCGGCAAGCAGTACCGTTTGCACTTTGCCGGCCTTGGTCGTTACCGCATTTCCTGTTGAGAAATAAAAGGAAAGGGCAATCAGGATGAGGACTGAAGCGGCAACGGAAATGGATTTCCAAAGCGGAATGACACGACGTTTGATTTGCGGTGGTTGCTGCAATTTGTCTTTCAGGAGCTGAAAGTGGCTTTCCACTTCCGGTGTCTCCAGGGCATACCCGGACAAGGCATCCTTAATTTTCTTATAATGCAGGAACGCTTCGGTTGAAATAATCTGTTGCAGTTCTTCATCAGTCAGTCTGTCCTCAAACCAATCGGCTAAATAGGTCTCGTGGTTTTCCATAAAGATAATTTCAAATGTTATTTGTTGTTTTCCGCAAAGTCACCAAAGCCTGATGCATGCGTTTCTCGACTGCCTTTACCGATAAACCCAGTGCCGTGGCAATCTCGGCGTACGATTGGTTCTCAAATCGGTTGAGCAGGAAAACCTCGCGTTGCTTGTCCGGCAGGTTCCCGATTGCATTTTCAAGCCGCATTTTAAACTCTGTTTCCTCCATCAGGAACTGCGGTGATTCCTTATCGGCTGTTTTTGGGACAAAGTTCACCTGAAAATCATTCACTACCTTTTGGTGCTTGATCTGGTTGAGCGAAAGCCTTATCGCCGTGGTAAACAGGAAACTCTTTGCCTGTTCCTTTTTCAGTATGCTGCAATTTTCCCATAACTTCACGAAGGCATTCTGTGCAACATCATCGGCGAGGTCCAGATCCCTGTACCTGAAAACAATAAAATTCCGCAGCAATTTATAATGTGCATCGAAAACCAGCCTGAAAGCGGCCGGCTCACACAAAGCGCCCTGTTTGTCTGTATTTGTATCCATCCTATTAAAACTATTACCACATACTTAAGAAAAGCATGTGGTAATAATAAAACCAATCAGATATTGTTAGTTACAATGCTCCAGTATCAATTGCCTGAATTCGTCTTCGCTGTTTACTAAAATATTGACAGGATTGATGCCACTGATACTGATCGGATATTGTATTTGTGGTAAATCACCCTGAGACGGGAACCAGTATTGTAATAATTCGCCATCATTGTTTACAGTAACCACAGCACCCTGATGTGCTACCTGAACCGGATAGCTCACAAAGAAACAGCTTCCCAAAAGGTTTCCGAAATTGATCGGGGCAATGCCACAATCTACAAAATCTGTCTGCGTGTAACCGGCACATTCCGCGAAGCATGCATTGCTAAAAGTAATCAGGCCGCCCTGACTGTCATTCACACATACCGGATCCCAATTTTCAGGACAGGCACAACCCGTATTGTTACAGTCTATAAAATCAGCTTCTGTATAACCAGCGCAGACAGCATGGCAGGAGTTGCTGTAAGTAATTACGCCTCCAAATCCGTCAGCGACACAAACAGGGTTGTAATCAGCGGTACAGATACAGTCTGTATTTCCGGTACAGTCTTCAAAAAGATCGAACAGCTCATAAATATTGTTTACCTGATAGGTCTGGCCGTTTCCGGTAAGCGTTAACGGGAAAACGAAATCAACAATGTAATCATCAGAACTTGAAGACGGATTCGCAAACAAAGTGTACAATTCACTTTCATTGTCAATCACAATGGTCTCATTATCCTGGTTGATCACTGAAAACGGATAAACGATCTCATAGCAGTCGAACACATAAATTTCCTCGTCGATCGTATCAAAACCACAGGATTGCACAAGGGCCATGAATTCATTTTCATTGTTAATCGTTGTGATGGTATTTTCCTGCTGGACCTGGAAAGGAAACTCGATACCTTCAAGATAAAAATTTTCAGTCTCTGCCTCAAGCAGTGCAATCAATCCATCGTAGGAAACGACCTCAATCACGGTACCGTTGTTGTAAGATAAGGTGATCGGATACACAAAATTGAAGCACAGTGCCTGATCGCCGCTTCCGTCACGTCCGGCAGAACCGACGGTTTTCTTGATTTGTTTAAGTGTAGTCCTTAATGATATACTGGCATCAGCATTGGAAGGATTGTTTACAGGATTTTCATCTGAACACGAAGAGAGTGTCAGCGCAGCCACTGTAAGAAACAGAAATAATAATTTAATCTTTTTCATAACAATTTTTTTTAAGAGTTTAA
>CALRKC020000063.1:0-9413 GCA_943367895.1 Erythrobacter sanguineus
ATAATAATTTAACTATCTACGAGCCACTTGATTATAAAGATTATGATTATGCTAAATTAACCAAATATAAATGGACAAAAGATTCCATAAAACCTGTAGAGATCATTGAAGAACAAAAAACAGAAAACCATAAATACTCGATAAAGAAAAGAAACCTGATCGAAAAAAGTGAGTATGCTTATATCTCAAAAAAGAGTGTAATTTCAAATTTCCCGTGTGAATAAAAACCATTATAAATAATACAAAAGCAGCTGCGGCTAAATGACTGAGTAGGACTCATCTGACTTTTTATAGCGGACATAATTTCCAAATAGTTGTCAAATTTTACCGGGGTGAGGCATATCGACTAAATATCCCTCAGCGGACTATGATAAATTGAACTCACACAAGTATAGAATATTAATTATATGTTTTGATATTATTAAAGCCTACTTTAAAAATTTATAAGTGAAGAAAATATTCTTAATAATAATCCTGTTCCCTCTCCTTTTTTTTCCTCAAAGTAAGGTAGCCGATTTTTTTAACAACAGGATTGATTTTGTGTTAGACAATAACTATGGCAGGGCCTTTATGGGAGGTATCGTCAAAGAATATATTATCGATGATAGCCTCAGCGTCAATAACAGCTATAATAAAATAGGTATCCAGCCTTTTTACAATTATAGTCAAAGTGGATTTTTTGATAAAAATTTACTTGTGGAAAATAAACGCATATATGCCAACAAGGAAAAAACAGAATTTGATTGCGATCGTTATCTTGATTCAACGTCATATGGCGATTTTACATTATACACCAACAGCTTAGGCAATTTTGTGATAAAATCCGGAATGGAATACACTAATAATCAAAAAATTAAAACAAGGACATCCTATTATGAACCTTTTAAAAATTTTGAGTTAAGCTCCTACACAAAAAAAAAGAATGTAAACGGTATCGTAAGTAAAAACCTCTAGAGTAATGTATCAATTAAAGTCATCAATGGGATCAGTCCGTTTGAAAAAGAAAGTATTTCAGAGATGAGTTTTTATAATACCCTGACTATAAAACTCAATAATTCAGATGAACATTTAAGCTTTTTAATTACAATATATGAAACCATCGGATTGGATGATCAGGAAGGACCTTCACACTATTTCGGGCTTCATCCTAATATTATAATGAGGAAAGTTGACATTACTGGAGATAAAGAAGAAGCGATAAAATATCTTAAGAAAAATAAATTAGATTATACAGAAATAGCCCCTGAGGATTATAATGGGGAATATTTCAGAAGGAAAGATCATTAAGGGTTGGGGAATTTAAATCATGCAAAATTGAATAAAAGCCTTTCTCTCAGCGTCAAGCCGCTTATCAATAAAACTCTCATGTTATCCTATCAATTGTCAGTTCGAGATACAAAAATCGGAGCCAACATATTTCTCCGGACGCTCACTTTGCAGTAATGCAATGTTGAATTTGAAATTGGTTCGAAAAATGGTTGTTGGAGAACTTGCTCCTGAAGTACTAATGCGATGCAGGTTTTAAGTCCGATATGCAGACATTATAATTACTTTTCAATTTACTTTTGGGAAGAGTTACTATTTTATAAATCTTAACATGCTCTTCATTTGCCATGAATGGTTAGCGCTTAACCCACCTCGAAAATTCGAATTCAAAATATGCAGGTTTATCCTGTTCGATGTCCAAAAGGGGTTGATTTTAAGCCTGATTTAAAAAATATCAAACTATATCGTTCGAGATTCAATCAACAGGGGGAGCAGAAAAGAGTAACATGAAAATGTTGCTCTTTTTTTATTTTAGGGTAATCCTATCTGGTAGTGTTTCAAACGTGTTGGTTTGGCAAGCTTTCATTTTCAACAAAAAAAAGTCATGCTGTTTAAGTTAAGCCACCCACAGTTGGCCTTTGTCATTTTCGGGATTTTATATCTTTTGAAATGCAGGAAAAATTTACTTCGTGTATCAAAAGTATGGATGGAAAAGCAATTTGTATCGGCAAATCATAACCTTTACCTGAGAAGGGTTGGGTATCCGCAGTACGGCTCGAATATTGAATATCTCTACCTCCACCCTACTTTCAAGAATCACTTTTATTGCTAACGGTATGCGGCAGCCTACCATTCAAAAAAGTGAAATCTTTCAAGTAGATGAAATGAGAACTTTTATCAAATGAAAGTCCAAACGCTTATGTAAGTTTTCTTGTTCATGTTGCAAGGACGCTATCATTGTCTGCTTGTTGGTTTGATTTTCATCAAAACGTTCTTCAGGCATTGATTTACACACCGCTTCACAATCCCCATCAATTTTTAATGATTCCAACATTTCTTCAAATAGACTATTTACTCGATTGCTTTAAGACGCACACTACAATAGCGTGTACAATGATAGAAATGATAAGAATTTGCCAGGTTGAAAAACGAAAATTATTGCTGCTGTCCAATGATTAACCATCTGCCGCCACCGATTGACGTATCATATATGCAGGTATATACACTACCACCGGTAGTAGTATTTGCCGTTATGTTGCCAGTGTAAAAAGAATTAGAAAATCGGTTTAGTGGGTTCGGTTCTGTAGTTGAATTATTAGGAATTGCGTGATTCTGGTTGTTAATAGCGAGGTAAACAATTTGCCCGTGGACGCCCGCCTCCATACCATGATAAGTAACGGTCTGAGCTCCTGCATTAGTGATATTATTATTTACCCGTATTACTGTATTATTGTTTATAAGATTTGCGTCAAGAATGGCGGAAGTTACAGAAAGGGTATTAATTTGTAACAAAGTTGACCCAACTACCAGACTCTTTGTATTTACGATACCGGCATTCGTAATATTCTGATTATTCATATTCAAGTTGGTAGTAGCCGTATGATCACCCAGATTGTCGCTACCGCCTGCTGCCGGCGTGACCCATTGGGTGTTATAATCTGAACCATCTACTTTGGCCAATACCTGATTGGCAGTACCGCCCGCTGGTAAAACCCTGGTAATTAAAGAATTCACTCCAGTGCTAAGACTGAATAGCATTGACTCCTGAACATCATTTTCATTCGTTAGATTGCTAACTGCGCTCTCTACATTGTCGAGCCTGGCATTTTGAGAATCATTTTCAGCCGTAATAGCGTCTATTCCGCTTTGCGCTACAGTACTAAGACTCGTCCAAGCACTGCCATTATAGAAGTAAAACCCTTGGGGCGCGTCGGTTTGGTATACCATCAGACCTGTAGCCGGCGAGGCGATTAAACTGCGTTGCGAGGCTGTCATCCTTGGTACTAAAACCCCTTGATTTTCACTTTTTAAATCTAATAAGGCAGAGTTGTGTGCCGTGCTGCCATCGGTATTTATCGCTACAGATTGCGCATTTGTTTGTAGTGCGAAAAGACTAAATCCTAAAAATAATATTTTTTTCATTGGTATATTTTTGTTTAATTTTTAAAGTGATGGATTATTTTTTACGAAATGGTTTATGTAGTGTCGTGCTGTTGTTTTTCCTGTTACAACACGCTCTCGGCGGACCGAAACTGTTGCTTTTTGAAGTAACGAAAGGCAATGATCACAGCAATTAGCAAGGCCAGTACGATGTAGTCGTCTATTGGTGCTTGTGGTGTAACATCATCGACATCTTCGTCAAATGGGTCGTCTTCGTTGGCAAAAGCATTTACCATCGGAATAACTATAAAAACGAGTGTATATAAGGTCTTGGCTATCGAAACTTTTAGATTTGTCTTCATTATTCTACTACTATTTTTTTCATGATACTTTTTCCTTCGTTGGTGATAACTACATTGTAAATGCCTGCCGCTAAAAGCGTTTTTGGTTTTACCACAATGTTGCGTTCGCCAATGTGCTTTGTTTGGTCGATGAGCTGTCCAAGCATGTTAGTTATTCTCACATCTACATCATTCAAAACAGCTGCAGGAAGCCCAATGGTAAATTCATTTCCGATTATTGGGTTTGGATACAATGCTATTTGATTTGCATTGAATTCGCCGTTACCCAACGTAGTGTTTTGAAAAACGATTTTAAAGCGATTAGTGGCATAGGAGGCAGCGTCGGTTGTGGTTGTAAAAGGAACATCCGTAGCGCCGGTTGCCGCAAGCGTCGTGTATTGGTTGGTGTAGGAATCTAAAACATAAGGCGTCACGGCTGGGTCGAAATTATTGAAATGCGTTCTAAACGTATAGCTCTTATTCGGCTGGAACTGTTGCAACTGAATAAGTAGTTCGTCACTTGCGCTGACCGATGGACGTGCTTGAATCGTAAAGTTTTGCCCGGAGGACAAGAATGAAATATTCTCGGTACCGGAGCTTAATTTTACCACGTCGCCGTTTTCGGGCTCATCGGTAAACTGATTGTCAAAAACCGCTGCTGCAGCATCTACCGGATAGCCGCCTAAAGCCAGTTCGTTCGACTCAAATACCTGCAAGTCCAAACGCGTCAATGCCTCGGCTGGTGTTCGCAATAACGCATTGTAGTTGTTGATTCCACCTTTATTTGATTCGTCAAAAATCAAGGTTCCACCGCTGCCCAAAACACTATTTTTTACAAAAAAAGCCTGCCCGGGCTGAATGTATCGGTTTACGTCGGAAGCCATATTGTTGGATCCGGTTGTCGAACTGTACACCACATAACGACCTCGTTGCGAAGCAGTTCCCATATTCGCATCCCATACATAATAAGCATCGACTAATCCTGACTTCGATAACGTATTCCAGTCAACCGTGTTCACATATGGATTACCTACTAAACTGTATCCGTTGGTGGTGGCATTGGTAGTGTTGTTTATGGCTGGAGCCGAACCGCTATCGAATACAACCTGTCCCACTACAGCGGTTCCGGTAGCAGTTAACGTCACAGCGCTATTCATCAGTGGTGCTGATGCAGCATTGAGGTTGCTGTTTCGGTCACCTCTGATTAAAATACGATATCCGTATTTCGCTTGAAGGTTGGTGGCATTCGTAGTGGGCACTGCTGTCCAGCCCGTTCCGATCGCTTGTTCATTGTTATAGGTAAACATAGAGGCGCCACCAGAAGCTGTAGCATCAAATCCGTTTGCACCGGTTGCCGAACCGGTAATATGCGTTCCAAGCTGCCAGTTGTTGCTGATAAAATCGTCGGTATCGACGCCGGGACTTAAGAATCGGAAGGCGCGTTTTCCCTGCGGAATGTAGCGTTGTACGGTTATTTTCCCGCTAATCGAGCTACCGGCTGCAACAGGGGCAATGACCGCAGAGCCCGCCGCATTGGAGAGCAGCGTTAGGTTATTGTTCGCGTCCAGGCTTCCATTGTTAATTTCAAGCGTGCCTGCTACGTTGATCCGGTTATTTAATGTACTCGTCCCTGAGTGTTGGATTCTCAGATTGTTGGTTGTGGTGGTTCCCGTTCCGGCAAAGATCACCGGTGCCGAAAAATCCAGGGATCCTTGGTTATTAGAAATCATACCATCATTAGTAAGTGTTCCGCCATTGTAATTGATGGTTACGTTTCCTGACGTGACTACTTTGGCCGCAGCACTTACCCTAAAGGTGTTTTGCGCTATAGAGCCGTGGGTAGCCATTAGCGTCAGCAATAAGATTGAAGCGTACTGGTTGAATTTCATGTTATTTCAGATTGTTAATTTTTAATTGTTTTCTGTTTTCTTCTCTTTGCCTGAGAATTTCCCTGACTTCGTTAATATTTTTCGTGGTAAGTTTAATATCGTTTTTAAAGCAGGTTTGAATTGCGTTGTCTCGTTTACCGAAGAAGAGCTTTAGAAAATTTAGTACCTGATCCATCTAATCTAGTATTGGTTGCACAAATTTGTTCCGGCAATTTTTTAAATCCTAGTAAATCAAGGGTAGTTAACGGGTAGTTTTGCTACTACCCGATGGGTAGTTTTATGTTAAATAACTGTAAATCAGGACGTTAAATATGACGTTTTCTTAACGCGGTAATTAGCCTTTTATTATCTTTGGGCAAATTAACAAAGCGTTGAGAAAGTATCTTTACATTTTATTACTCGCCATATCGCCTTTTTATGGTTGTTTTGGTCAATCAGACAGTATACAGAAATTAGAGAAACAGGTTACACAGTATAACGATGCCCTGCAATATGAAAAATCCTTGGCGTTATTGTATAAAATTATTAGTGACGAGAACGCACAACCCTACCTGAAATATTCCGCCTATTTATATAAATCCTACACCTACAAGCGGCTGTTCAATTACAATCAAACACTTCACAATTTAGACCTTGCGCTCAACGAAGGATTGAAAAGTGGCCGTGCAGCAGAGGTCAAAAACACCATTGAAGCAGAGAAAAGCTTTGTATATTTTGATACCCAAAATTATAAACAAGCCGAAAAACTACTAGAAAATTTAAAACGACAACGATACAAGTATTTATCTGTTGCGACCAAATCCTGGCTTATCATGCAGGATGGTTATATTAAAATGCTTAAAGGAAAGTACGCTGCATCTGAACAGCTTTTAAATGAAGCGTTTGTGCTTGTTGCAAAAAACTCACCCGAGGACCTGCCAAATATCTACGGCAAGAAAATAGAATTGTATAACCGAATGAAACGCTATGAAAAAAGGGATCTTGCTTTTAAAGAGGGGTTAGCATTATCAAAAAAATTTAAAAAGATAAAGTACGAACTGTATTTATATCAAATCATGCGGAATACTTTTCAGGAAAGCCAAGATTTCGAAAATGCTTTTTACACCCAAAAAAAATACGATTCGATTTCAAAGTACTATGATGCCATTGATTTCAATAGTGAGCTGGAACTGACAGAAAAGAAATTGGAAGCCGAAACCAGAAATTTAAAAGCACAAAATGACCGATATGCGAACTATATCCTGTATGGGGTGATTCTATCGTTGCTTATCATACTGTCTTTTGCGCTAAGGCTGTACCACGTAAACAAGGACAAAAGAATTTTGGTGGAAAACGAGAATACAAGAATACACCATGAAGTTGAACGGTTAACAAAAATCATCGATAAAAAAGGCACTGCCACGTTAGAACTATCGGCTTACAATCTAACAGACCGCCAAAAAGAAATCGTGGAATGTGTGCGAAAAGGGCTGGGAAATAAAGAAATTGCAAAACAGTTATTTATTAGCGAAAACACGGTAAAATACCACTTAAAAATCATTTATGAAATTTTAGATATAGAACACCGGTCGGCTATCCGTCAATGATTTTGGGACTTTCGGATTTTCGGACTGTTGGACTGAACCCGATAAAATCAAAAAGCTGCCCTTAGCAACTTTCCCGATATCGAAAGCAAATCCCAACCGTTAACCCCGTTTCCGGGTCCGGAAGTTCAATATTGCATTTTTTTGTTCCAACCGAATAAAATCCGACATAAGTATTGATTCCAAAACAAAACTTATGCTTTCTCTTTTTTATCCTTGAACTTGCTATTGGAAGTGCTACAGCAGCTTACTAATAAAAAGTCCTCCAACTGTGGAGGACCGTTTATCTCTTTAACTATTTACCTAACTATTTTTCTGACCACTGTGATACCATCGTCTGACTTTATCTGTACCATCAATATTCGCGATTCAGCCGGGAGGTTTTCAATGCTGGTATTATACCCATTTACATTATCCCGATAACAGATTAATCGCCCTTGTATATCAAATATTTTTACCTCATTTATAGGAAAATCTGCCGACTTTATATGCAAGATTCCCCGATCGTTGTATACAACTACGCTTTTTTCATCCTGTGAGGGGGTGGATATGCCAAGTGTTGTACTTTGGAACACCACTTGAAACCTATCCGCAAAATCGCCTTCGCCGGAAACAAAAGCATATGCACTATCTTTAAGGTTATGGATGGCTCCAGTAAAATCATCTTTTAGAAAAATTTCCTCCCCATTGGCAAAAACACCATCAAAATGATCGAGCGAAATAGTATAATTTCCGGACTGAGCCGCTTTGAAATTCAATGTTACCATGTCTGTATTTTCAAATGGTATCGGACGTCCCTGAATTGTAAAAGCGGTACCGTCAACAAGGCTTGAAAGGCTGGTGCCTTCCATATCAATCAACTTACCGTCCACGGATTCGTCAATATTCAACGTAGCACCATCGAGGTAACCGACTAACATTTGACTCACATTCGAATCATTATAATTCAAGTTGAGCCAAAAGCGGCTTTTATTTTCGGTATCGGTCCTGAAGAACTGCCCATCGTTATTGCCAATACGCATTGTATTATTAAAAGTAGCCATTCCCGAAGCGGTTTTCAACAACAGGAAACCTTGTGCTGTCTGGATGGTACCATTGGGCACATCACCGCCGGTAGGCGCTGCCGTTCCAACCGTGTTGTAGGTTGCATAATTTGCGCTACCCGATCCTAAAGCGTTATGTGTCCAAAAGTAAAGTGTCCCCGGATTCGCCTGCAAAAATTGGTCTGCGCTGATTGGCGAAGGATATGGATTTCCCAATAAGTTGAAGCCGCCATTATTTGCTGTAACAGGAATTGAGAAATCACCGTTGTTCGGTGTTCCCGTAAAAGTCCCCTGAAAAAGCTGTTTTGGGGCGGGTGCATCCAAAAAAGTGTTAGGCGCCCTAACCATATAGCCCACTGGTGCCACAAAATTAGTTGTAGCGGGGTTAGCAACCTGAACGAAACTATTTGTGGTTTCATTTAACGTGTAAAAACGGTTGCTTAGTGTCAAGGGGGAAAATGCCTGTATTTTTTGACCCGTAACCGGTGTACCCCAGTAAACATACTCAAGCCTTCTCATCATGGCATTTCTTTTGAGCGTGACATTGCCCGAATTTTCCAATGTATTTGTCTGTAACAAATTGGCATTGTTTTGAAAAGTAAGCGAGGCGGTTGATGCGACGACCACCTTATTCGCGATGTTGAAATCGTGGCCTGAAAGGACCGTTACGTTAGCGGTACCGTTTACCACGAATCCACAGGCTGACAGGTCGCCTGTTGAGGTATAATCAGCGTTAATAATTGCTTTAAGATTTGCGTCCGGATAACCTGCGCTCCAGGTTACACCATCCCAGGTTGTTGTGCCGCCTTCCGTTATATTGAAACTCTTACTGGCGCTACAGCCATTGGTATCGAAAATGAAACAGGTGTAAGAACCCGGCGCAAGGTTGATCGCTGTAGCTGCATTTCCGCCAGACGGGAACCACGCATAACTGTAAGTCCCCGAGCCACCCGTCACGGATACGGAAGCAGTCCCATCATTCTCACTGTTGCAGGTAACATTCGTTTGCGATCCAATGGCAATTATCTGCTCCGGCTGCGTAATTATGATGGCTTTCGAGGCAGTACACCCAATAGCGTCAGTAATAGTGACGGTGTAGGTCCCGGCAGCAAGTCCGGAAACTGATGCTGTCCCTTCGCCTGATGGATTTCCGGGTGCCCAGTCATAACTGTATGGTCCGGTACCTCCTGT
>CALRKC020000064.1:0-9399 GCA_943367895.1 Erythrobacter sanguineus
GACAATAATTTAAATTTGCGCAAAAACTAACATGATTTCGTACAATACCAAAGACTGGTTTACCTTTATTTTCCGATTTCACAAAGCCGATACTTTTCGTAAGTTACTGCCCATCATGATGGCCATCGGGGTGTATTCTGCCGCCTTGGGTTATATGGAAATTGAGTATTGGCATCTTTCGAAAAACAGCTACATCAGCAACATTACCGTGATGCATGGTATGCTTGGGTTTGTGATATCGCTGTTGCTGGTTTTCCGCACGAATACGGCTTATGACCGTTGGTGGGAAGGCCGAAAGATGTGGGGCGCACTCGTGAATAACAGCCGGAACCTGGCATTGAAGATGTCTGCCATTGTTGACGATGAGCAGGATCGGAATTACTTCCGGAAAATGATTCCGACTTATGCGTTTGTATTGCAGAAACACCTTACGAATGAAGAAATCAGCCAGGAGTTGTTTGATGATATCCCTGAAATTGAGCACCACAAGCACAAACCGAACCAGGTTGCCGCTTTGCTTTTCCGGAAGGTCAATGAATTGTATTTACACAAAAAGATTTCCGGTGATCAACTGATTATCATCAATGCGGAATTGCAGTCGTTTACCGATATCTGCGGGGCCTGCGAAAGGATTAAAAACACGCCTATTCCGTATTCGTACAGTGCCTTTATCAAGAAATTCATTTTCTTTTATGTGATGACGCTGCCGTTTGGCTATTCCTTCAACCTGGGTTATTATGTTGCGCCGGTTGTTGTTTTTATATTTTATGTGCTGGCGAGCCTGGAGCTGATCGCCGAGGAAATTGAAGATCCGTTCGGGACTGATGAAAATGACCTGCCCATGCTGAAGATTTCAGAGAATATAAAGAAACATGTGGAGGAGCTGCTTTGATTTTATCGTTGGCAATGTGTTGAAATAGCGTTTTTTTTATTACATTTATTTCTCTCCTAATCATTGCTTTAACGTATGTCCAATAGCCGCACATTGATCAGCCCCCCTGCGCTCTCGAGCGAAAAATCACTCAAGACATTAGTTGAAAATCGTACCATTTACTCGCTGAACAACTGCGAATTAAATCTTTTTGAGACCTACGAACATTCGAAACTGGTTCCGCTCAAATTCAATGACTTTGTGGTGACCAGTATGCTCCGTGGGAAGAAAGTAATGTATCTGTACGAAGATCCCGCATTTGACTATCTGCCGGGTGAAACGGTGGTAATTCCGTCCAACGTCGAGATGAAGATTGATTTTCCGGAAGCATCGACTGATAATCCTACGCAGTGTCTGGCGTTGGCCGTAGACCAATCCAAAATCAATGATACGCTTCAGTTTCTAAACGAACGTTATCCTAAAGAAGGCAACAACCAGTTCTGGCAACTCGATTATCAAAACTACTTTTTTTACAACAATGCGGAACTGGCTTCGACGATCGGTAAATTAATCCGTGAATGCATGAGCACATCCATAACAAAAGATGCGCTTGCCGATTTAACGCTTCAGGAATTGCTGATCCGTATCATCCAGACGCAGACCGTAAAATCAGTGCAGGAAGGCGTAGCAACTGATTTAAACAGTCCGATGTTAGCGGTAATGGAGTACATCAGGGCCAACATTACGGCCAATATTACACTCAAAAGCCTTAGCGACAAGGCTTGCATGAGCAACTCCTCTTTTTATCGGTTCTTTAAAAGGGAATTGGGTATGAGCCCTATCGAATTCGTACTCAGCGAAAAAATAAAACACGCCAAAAAACTCCTTAAAAGCCCGACAATACAGATCAATGAGGTTTGCTATGCCTCCGGTTTTGAGGACTGTAATTATTTCATCCGGTTGTTTAAGAAATTTGAAGGCATTACGCCCAAGCAGTACCAATTGCTGTATTCGAATTAATCCTCCACAACCCGGACCGGAACGAGGTCTTCAAGTTCTGCCGTTGTGAACATTCTGGACTGCGTCAGGAACCGATACCCCAACGGAATTTCAATGGAGAAACTCGACCCGCGTCCTGCTACGACATCAATCGTAAGCTGCGTATACCGCCAATATTCAAATTGGTCCTTATTCATCCAGAATTCGCAGCCTTCAATCGCTCCGAGGCAAACATCACTTTGCCCGAGGATAAAATCCCCTTTCTCAAAACACATTGGCTGCGAGCCGTCACAACAACCGCCACTTTGATGGAACATCAATTCGCCGTGGGACTGTTTCAGTGTTTTTATAAGCATCTTCGCTTTTTCCGTAACCAAAACCCTTGCTGTCATATGCAATTTATAAGAAACCCGGAAGCAAACCTCCGGGTTTAAATTAACCAAAAAAACTATTGGACTGATTAAAAGAACCCTAATTTATTTTTATCATAAGAGATCAGCATGTTTTTTGTCTGACGGTAATGATCGAGCATCATCTTGTGGTTCTCGCGGCCAAAACCGGACTTTTTGTATCCTCCAAATGGGGCGTGCGCCGGATAGGCATGGTAGCTGTTCACCCAGACCCGTCCCGCTTTGATTGCTCTTGGGACCTGGTAAAGCTGGTGTGCGTCACGCGTCCATACCCCTGCTCCAAGACCATACATGGTATCGTTGGCAATTTCGATGGCTTCTTCTTCAGTCTTAAACGTGGTCACGCAGGTTACGGGACCGAAAATCTCTTCCTGGAAAATCCGCATTTTGTTATGCCCTTTGAAAATGGTAGGCTGAATGTAGTAGCCACCGGACAATTCGCCACCCAAATCATTTACTTCGCCACCGGTGAGGATTTCAGCGCCTTCTTCCCGTCCGATTTTTAGATAAGACTGAATCTTCTCGTATTGGTCATTCGAGGCCTGCGCGCCCATCATCACCGTGCCGTCGAGTGGATGCCCCACTTTAATTGCCTTGGTGCGTTCCACTACTTTTGCCATAAACTTATCGTAAATATCTTCCTGCACTAAGATGCGCGACGGACAGGTACACACCTCGCCCTGATTCAACGCAAAAAGTACGGCACCTTCCACAGCTTTATCGAAAAATGCGTCATCTTCGTCAGCCACCGAGGAAAAGAAGATATTAGGGGATTTGCCACCCAGTTCCATCGTTACCGGAATCAGGTTTTCTGAGGCGTACTGCATGATAAGCCTTCCCGTTGTGGTTTCGCCGGTGAACGAAACTTTGGCAATTTTTTCAGACTGTGCCAATGGCTTTCCGGCTTCGGGGCCAAAACCGGTTACAATATTGAGGACGCCCGGCGGCAAAAGATCGCCGATGAGTTCCATTAAAACCATGATTGAAGTGGGGGTTTGTTCCGCAGGCTTTACGACGCAGCAGTTACCCGCAGCCAAAGCCGGCGCGATCTTCCAGGTTGCCATCAGCAATGGGAAATTCCACGGGATTATCTGGCCCACCACGCCTAACGGCTCGCTTAAACAGATGCTTACCGTATGCTCATCATGTTCAGAAATAGAGCCTTCTTCTGCCCGGATCACCCCAGCGAAATAACGGAAATGGTCTATTACCAGCGGTAAATCGGCCGCGCGTGTTTCCCGTAATGCCTTTCCGTTGTCGATGGTTTCGACTACTGCAAGGTATTCCAGGTTCTCTTCGATCCGGTCGGCAATTTTGTTCAGCACTCTGCTGCGGTAAGTGGCCGAAGTTTTGCCCCAGGTTTTAAACGCCTGATGTGCTGCTTCCAGTGCCATATTGATATCAGCTTTATTAGAACGCGCTGCCTGTGTAAACACCTTTCCGTCAATAGGCGAACTGTTATCAAAATATTGCCCGTCAACCGGTGGTACAAATTTCCCGCCTATGTAATTGTCATACTTTGCCTTGAAATCGGGTCTTTTAACAATGTTGTCCATGTGTATCTTTTTTTATGTTTATCCAAAAGTAGTTTTGGTACTAAAAAAAGAATAGCACAATTCTGTCAACTCATAGCATTAAATTTTCATATTGATTTTTTTAAGCCTAAAAATTTAAGATACTGCCAATAATTTGCACGTATTTTTGTATTTACCATTATTAAGTCGCTTAACCGATCACTGCACCTTTGTTGATCAGTTCGAATGTCATTTTACTGTCTTTCGCTTTTTCAACCGCAACAATGCTTCCAGGTAATAATAATCCGCATACACGATGGCGCAGTCAATTTCGCTTCCGGCGGGCTTGTGCCCCGTGGCATGCAGCAGGAAAGCGCTGTTGGTTTGCCTGCTTTGATAATGTGCCGATAATTCCGCCAGCATCATTTCGGCTTTTGCCAGATAGTCTTTACTTTGGTTTTTGTCTTTAACCAGCGTCGATAACTCGATTAATGCCGAAGCTGTTATCGCTGCCGCCGAAGCATCTCTTGGGGCATTCGGGATATCGGGTGCGTTGAAATCCCAATACGGAATGCCATCCTCAGGCAGCTTTCTCAGGTACGCATCGGCAATGGTAGCGGCGAAACGGAGGAATTTTACGTCGCCGGTTTCCCGGTACACCATCGTAAAACCATAAATCCCCCATGCCTGTCCCCTCGCCCACATGCTGTCATCGCTGAATCCCTGGGCGGTCTGTCCTTTAATTTTTTGTCCGGTTTCAGGATCGTAAATGAGTACATGGTAAGATGAGTAATCAGGACGGAAATGATTTTCCATCGTAGTTTCGGCATGCTTTACAGCCATATCATATAGCGATTTGCTGCCGCCATTTTTTGATGCCCAAAACAGCAATTCGAGATTCATCATATTATCAATAATAGTATTGTGTCCGCCCATTTTGTTGTGTGGCCAGGATTGGATGGTACCTGTTTTGGGATTGAAAAGTGTTGCCAATGTATCGGCTGTTTTCAGGATGACGTCTTTGTAGTCAGGGTCATTGGTAAGTCGGAAGCCGTTGCCAAAACTATTGAATACCTGGAAGCCAAGATCATGGTCATTGGCTTTTGAGACTGAGAGCGGCCTGAGCAACGCCGAATATTTACGTGCTTGTGTTTCCCATTTCTGATCACCGTCAGCCTCATACAACAGCCATAATATTCCGGGCCAGAAGCCACTGGTCCAGTCTTTATAATCAACCATTTTCCAACGGGTTTCATCGGTCGCAATGCTTCTTGGCAGCAAACCGTTGTTGGGCATTTCGGTTAAGGCCTTCGTGGCCTGCATGGCACAATATTTTAATTGCGCATCACTATCAGATGAACGGTTGTTCTGGGCCAATGCCATGACACCGTAAAAGAACAGATAAACTGTAAAAACTAATTTCCTCATTGCTATTCCTGTTAACTGTGACTGTGACTGTGACTGAGACTGTGACTGCGACTGCGACTGAGACTGAGACTGCGACTGCGACTGTGACCGCGACTGCGACTCCCTACTCCCCTACGACCGTCAATTCGAGCGGATTCTTTATGTTCAATAACTGCTGCTGCACCAGGAGGTCCCAATCATCGACATTCCGTACCTGTCCGCTTTTCAGCCATGAAAACCCGCTGTAATAGGAAAGACGATCGCGGGGTTTGGTAACGACGAGCAGGTTGCTCTTGTCCGGATCGGCATCTACATGGGTTATGGCATCGGCAACCAGTTTTGGCTCCATGATGATGGCTTCACCGGCATACGAACCGTCGATGGGTTCCCAATAGCGGAATAAGCCGTTCTCCCTTTCGATCTTCACCTGTCCCTTATTGTCGTGCAGGCTGATGCCGATGGAATAATTCGGGGCCTTGGTATTTGACGTAAAATAGATATCGAATCGGGAGAAATTCGACCCCATGTCGAGCGTAACGACCTTTGTTTCTTCAATAAGGAAACGGCTCCAGCGTGCGTATTTTAATTCGAAGATAACGCGCAACGGCCCGTTTTCAAGTATCTTATAACTGCTGAAATTTTTCGATACATGCAGGCTGTCCTTTACCCATAGTCCGCTGCCGCCGGTACCGCGCCCGGAGCCCACATGGTATACGTCATGACCTTCACCATGATCGGTATGGTAATAACCGGGTTCTTTGCTGTTTTTCTCGTACCAGCTGTCGATGATGGAATATTCGACTTTCTTAAACCACAGGTCGACCCCGCTCGATAAGGTGCTGCCGGAGACGCCGCGTTTGGCTTCCTTCTCCCCTTTCGGGCCATAGACGCGGAAGGCCACCTTGTCATTCTCCCAGGCCAGGTCATCGCCGCGCCCGGGTACGAACTTACAGTAGGCGACGCGTTGCGACTGGGATTTCTTTTTTAAGCTGTCTGATACTATCAAATAAGCCGTTGTTGATTTAGCGGGGACATTGGCCTGGAATAGCACGGCGTCGTATTTCCCGTCCTGATCATAATCGGTCCATTGTATCGGGAGGTAGGCCTCAGTGCCTTCCATCTTGATGCGGAGGTTTTTCTTATCGTGCTTTTTGAGCCAGAATTCGAGTTGCCGACGGGAGATCGCGGTAACATCACTGCGGTCAAAATCGAGGGTATTTTTGACGAGGACCTTTAGGGATTGGGCTTGGGATTTCCAACTCAGGGAAATGACAAAAAGCAAAAGCAATTTCGTGGTCGGTTTCATGGAAACGGTTTGAAACAAAGCTAATGAAAAACTTTGGCTACGAAAAAACCTTTATTAAGGTGCCGCGTCCTGACTTTATTGGGAAAGATTTGCGGCGACGGTCGTCCGAGAGCCGGAAACGGTCGTCCGAGAGCCGGAAACGGTCGTCCGAGAGGAAGCGATGGTCGTCCGAGAGCCGGAGACGGTCCACCGAAAGCCGGAGACGGACGTCCGAGAGGAAGCGATGGACGCCCGAGAGCCGGAGACGGTCCATCGAAAGCCGGCAACGGACGACCAAAAGAAAGCCGAACATGAGCGTAGGGCTTACCGCGGTGCCGGGTGGTTTGCGGAGCGGAATGTAAGCGGATTGGGGGAAAGGGGAAAGAAACCCGCGGTTTGGGCCGCGGTTTGTTTTGTAATATTTGCTGCTTTTTTGTGCTGCACTTTGCGGGCACGGATTTAGAATGCGCTATCGAGACGTAGGACATCCGAGCGATTGGAGTTATTCCGGTGAAAGAGCACTACCAGTTCTTAATCATTTTTATTATTTTGCGGATTGAATGAAAAATAAAAAAAATTACTGTAAGATAAGAAACTATCAAAATTGGTATCACTATTAAACCATTATAAGTCTTACCGTCCTGTCTGCCTAAAAAATAAAAAACAGAAAATACAATTAAGAAATAACCAATATATAGGGAAAAGCTTAAAAAAACTCCATAAGCCATAAAGTAAATCATTCTATTCTTCATCTTTTTTCTTATTAAGTAAAGTTCTAAGTTGATACCGATAGCGCATTCCGTGCCCGCAATACATATAACATTACTTGCTTTTGTCCTTTGTTAAAGCTTATGGAGCCTGAGTTAAAAGTATGAAAAAAATGACGTATAAATGTAGTTTTTTTTGATATGCGTTGCGGGCACGGGCGTGACGCGCGGGCGAGCGGTGGATCGGGTAAACCACACGTTTAGTAAATTACCTCTCCTCGGGTTTAATAGTCTTCTCAACCACTAATTCACCATTTGCATTAATCTTCTTAAGCTGAACTAAACTAAACTTTTTTTCACAGATGTAGTTATTTATTAAATTAGAATCTCCGATATCAATAGTTGTTAATTTAATTATTCCCCTATATTGAAAACCTAATGCAGCGTGTGCGTCCGCCATATCGTAGTAAGTAATGATTAAGCATTTTTTTTTATAAACAGCAAAGTCTAATAAATAATTTGCTTCACATTTATAAATAATCTTACCATTTTTTAGAATGTTTTTAGATTCATCAATTTCATATGAATTATTTTTAATTTTAAAATAAAAACATCTTTCGCAATCACTTTTTTTATTTTCATAAGTGAAAGCGTGAATAGATTTTATTTGTGCGAAAGAAAAGCTACACAATAGCAACAGTAAAAAGCAATAATATTTAATCATAATAATTTTTTTTGTATAAAAAGGACTTCCACTGTTTTTTGGTGTTTTATTACCATAACCCGATAGCGCGGAATTGCACTCCATGCCCGCAATACATATAACATTACTTGCTTTTGTCCTTTGTTAAAGCTTATGGAGCCTGAGTTAAAAGTAAAAAAAAATGACGTAAAAATGTAGTTTTTGATATGCGCTACGGGCACGGGCGAGCGCTCGGGTTTACTTCAAACCAGGATAATCTGTAAAAAGTACAGTCAACAGTAAACCCAGAATAAACAGTAACGCGCTGATTGTATAATAGTAAACTCCAGGATTTACGCTATTGTCTTTTTCATATCTTTCTAATAAATATTCATATCTTTTGTTGAATACTATCAGGAAATAATTTGGTAATAAAAATATCAAAAAGGAGAGAATAACGGTCAAATATCTATGTGTAGCGTATGAATCAAATAAGATATTTATGTCTGTGTGAAAAATCGCAATGGAAACTACACAAACAAAGCCATAATTCATAAAGTTAGTCATCGACAAAACAATCAATGAATAAAACAATGACCATTTAACATTTCCACCCTGCGCGTGTTTGATTTTTAAAAATACGCTGACCCAGATTTTATAATATAATTGTAACATCATTATTTCGTTGTTGTCTTACAGTAGGACCACCACATACGACTTGGTCAACCCCTGCCAGTTCGAGTGTCACACCTCCTCCTCAATTAGTATTTCCAATCGAAAGATCTTGACGAAAATCAAAACTTCCATTAAGATTTTAGATAATACAGGGACGGGGCGTGAGGCAGCGGGAAGACAAAACTGCGAACCTATTTCCCGGAAAGGAACATTGGTCTGCCGGGCAACCGGACCCTCTAAGCTGTTTACTTAAAGCCATCGGAGTCGACATGATAACCAAAAATCTTCCACTTGTCCCCTTCCTTCACTAGTGAAATTTTTTCCAAAGCATCAAATCTGCTATACTTCGTTTTGTAAACAAGCAGCGCTTCATTTTTTGAATCAGTTCCTGATACCCTTTGGCTTTCCATGTGTTCCAGAGAGAAATCCTCCAAATTTCCAAGTTTGCTATCCTTAGCACTTAAAAACGCCCTTAACGATTTCTCATCGGCAGTCTTAAAAAATGAGTCGCTGAACATCCCAATGATGCTATCCGGCTGTTTGGCAATGGTTTTCTGATATAAGACTGCGCCAATGGATTCAATAGCAGCCTTTTCAGATTGTTCGTTCTCGTGCTTGACATTTACGTTAAAATTGCAGCTAATGCAAAATAGCGCTGTAATAAAAATAATTTTTCTCATCGTTTACTTATAGATTTTTCCATCACATTCCCAGTTGAAATTATAGATAGTATCTTTTTTATGAATACTAAATATCAGCTCTCCTTTCTTTTTAATGATGGTGTCACCTTTACTTATAAGATGGCTATACATATTCCACCATCTATTTTTTGTTTTACAATTACATTGC